>NZ_JBHVER010000232.1:0-11678 GCF_042802195.1 Kitasatospora sp. NPDC057500
GGGCAGGCCCGCCGCGCGTCCGCCGTCACCAGCTCCGGACCTGCCGGATGATCCGCCGGCGCAGCAGCACCGTGCGGCTGCCGTCCGGGAACAGGCGGAGCCTGTCCAGTTCCCAGTGCCCGTACTCGGCATGATCGGTGAGTAGTTGGCGTGCCGCGTTGCGGGACGTCCCGCGCGGCATGCGCAGCGACTGGTACTCGTACTCCGGCTGCCGGACCGGCTTCGGTGGGGTCAAAACGCTCCTCCTGTGGGACGCCTGCGAGCAAGCCTACGGCCTGCCCGGGACAACGGGCCGGGGAATTTTCGGCCGCCCCGGACCGCACCGCACTGACAGGGCATCAGTTCCGTTGCTCCTGGGGAAGACATACCCCCGGCGCGCCGCGCGAAGCGGCACCCGGACGGCCCGCGCGGACGGTCCGGCCGGGCGCCGGGCGCGCGCCGCCGGCCGGCGCCCCGGGGGACAGAACGGCACGGATCGGACATCGCGGGGGAAGTTGCGGTGAAATCGCGGGTGTAGGTGACAACCGCTGTGCGTACCGGCACCGAGGGGAGATAGCGTCTGCACCATGTCTGATGCCGCGCAGCCCACCATTGCCGAGGTACGCGCCGCCGCCGAGGCGGTCAAGGCCGCCATCGACCGTCATCTGGAAGCGGTGTCAAGCCACAGCGCAGCGGACGATTCCGCTGTGTCCACCGCCTACGAGCAGCTCGCGACGGCGGCCATCGCGTACGACCAACTCCTGTACGAGGTCTACGACGAGGTGACCCCCTTCGAGGTCCCCGGTGACGAGGGCCCGGGCGGGTACCACGGTCCGGAACAGCCCGAGGCGATCAGCGTGCTGATCCGCCGCGACTACCACGTCGTCGACCCGAAGCGGCTGCGTGCCCAGGCCGAGCGGCTGGACGACTCGCTGACCCCGGGCGGCGGCTCGGACGGCGGCGGGGTGAACGCCGCGATCGGCGTGCTGTTCGGCGAGTTCGAGCCGGACGAGATCGCCGCCCGCAGCGAGGAGTTCGGGCTGGAGGAGGCCGACTCCACGCTCTGGGTGGCGGCCGCCGAGCCGAGCGAGCCGGGGGAGTGGCTGCCGGAGCCGTTCGAGCACGCGGACCCGCAGCTGCTGATCTGCCGCTTCGACGTGAGCGAGGTCTACGACGACGAGGACCTCGACGACTGACCCGCGGTCCCCGGCCCCCCGTGCGCCCGGCGCGCGGGGCGGAACGGGTGCTTCAGGCGCATGATTTCGGACGTTCCTCGCGCCGGGCGCGGTGACGTCCGGTCACGGCTCCCGGCCCCGGAACGGCCGGAGACCCCCACCCGAGGGGCCTCCGGCCGTTCCGGCGCCGCGCCGTCGGCGGCCGTCAGTAGGACTCGGCCGCGTTCTCCGCGAGGATCGCGCGCAGCCGCGTGGTGCGGGGCGCGGCCGGGCGCTCGGCGACGGCCTGCGCCAGCGCCGGGCCGGCGGCGTGGACCACCGAGAGGTGGCGCTCGCCGCGGCCGAACGCCGTGTAGACCCACTGCCGGGTGAGCGCCGCGCCCGCGTCGTCCGGCAGCACCACCACGGCGCCGGGCCAGCGGCGGCCGACCGCCTGGTGGACGGTCAGCGCCCAGCCGTGCCGCAGCTTCCCGACCTCGGCGGGCGGGACGGTGCGGCGCGAGCCGTCCGGGTACTCCAGGTGCAGGCCGGCGGCGTCGCCGTCGAGCACCCGGGCCGGCCGGGTGTGGCCGGGCGTGGGGGAGTCGGCGACCCGGTCGCCGGGGTCGAAGCCGCCGAAGCGGCCCGGGCCGGGGTTGAGCCGGGCCTTGGCGGCGGCGTTCAGCGCACGGGTGCCGGCCCCGCCGCCGTGCCCGGGGGTGAGCAGGACGACCTGCTCGGCCGGGATGCCGAGGGCGCGCGGAATCGAGTCGGTGAGCAGCTGGACGGCGCGGTGGACGGCCTCCCCGGCGTCCTTGGCGGTCAGGATGACCACCTCCTTGTCCGGCGCCTCGACCGGCTGGAGCTCGCCGATGCCGACGCCGGAGACCAGCTCGCCGATCGGGCCGAAGTCGGGGGTGCGGGAGGCGACGGCGGGGCAGGCCTTGGCGGCCAGCAGGTCGGCGAAGAACCGGCCGGGGCCGGCCGACCAGAGCTGGCCGGGGTCGCCGCTGAGCACCAGGCGGGTGCCGTCCGCCAGCGACTCCAGCAGGGTGGCGGCCAGCTCGACGTCCAGCAGCGGGGCGTCCAGCACGATCAGCAGGTCGAGCGCCAGGGTGCCGTCGGCGGCCCGGCCGGGGCCGGCCGCGCCGGCGAGCAGCTCGGCCAGCGTGGCGACGGGCGCCGGGGCGGGGGACTCGGCGAGCGGGGCGAGCGCGGCGAAGGCGGTCCGGCCGTGGTCGGTCCAGGTGGCGGCCCAGGCCCGCAGGCCGAGACCGGTCGCGGCGGCCAGCAGGGCGGCCGGCTCCGCGCGGGCGGCCTCGCCGCCGGTGTGCAGGACGAGCGCGCTCTCGGCGGCGGCCCGGACCAGGGCGGTCGCGGAGGAGGACGGGGCGGCGGCCGCGGCGGCCTCCCAGGCGGCCGGCCCGGGGGCGGCGGGCGGTTCCTCGGCGGCTTCGGCCCCGTCCTCCTCGGAGTCCCCGTTCTCCTCGGCGGCCCCGGCCCCGGCGCCCTCCGCCGGGTCCGCCGGGTCCGCCGGGTCCTCGCCGGGGACGAAGGTGGACATCAGGCGGACCAGGCCGTCGGCCAGGCTCTCCTCGGCCAGCGCCAGCCGCTCCAGCGCGAGCAGGGTGCGGGTCGGCGGTTCGTCCTCCTCGTCCCCGCCGGCCGCGTGCGCCTCGGCGCCGGTCAGCTCCTCCTGGAACGGCATCGCCCCGCCGTCGACCACGGCGGCCTGGACGGCGCCGGCGGAGTCCGGCACGCCGAGGCGCTCCAGCCCCGAGACCACCTCGCCGATCTCCAGGGCCGAGTGGCCGCGCAGCGCCGCCTGCTCCAGCAGCCAGCCGACCAGCGCCTTGGCCCGCCGCTGGTCGCCGGGGCCGGCGGCCGGGCCGAGCAGACCGCGGGCGAAGCCGTCCGCGTGCTCCGGCCGGACGGCGGGCAGGGTGAGCACCAGCCACGGGTCGTCGCGCAGCTGCTGGGCAGCGCCGTCGCCGAACACCGCCACGGCGGCGGCGGCCAGCGAGGCCGGGGCGCCGCCCGCCGTCAGCACCTCGGCGGTGTCCTTGAGCGCCTGCGCCCGCTGCTCGTCGGTCGCCGCGCGGTCGGCCGCGGCCTCCCCGGTGCCCGCGCTCCCGGGCGCCGGGGCGTCGCCGTCCCCGCCGGGGCGGCCGACCGACCGCACCCGCTCCGCCAGTGCCGCGACCGCCGCCGCCCGGTCGTCGCCCGCCGCGTCCTGCCTGGGCGCGGCCGGAGCCTCCGGGGCGGCCGGGGCGTCCGGCGTGCCCGGGGCGGCCGGGGTGTCGCGTGCGTCCGGCGAGGCCTGCCCGGGAACGACGCCCGAGTCCGCCGAGGTCTCCTCCGGAGCGCCGTTCTCCGCGTCAGTCATCGTCCGCTCCACAAAGCTCAACTCCACATGCTGGGTGCCGCCCGCCCTCGGTCGGGGCGGTCGGCCGGGTCGGGCCGGTCCAGGGCCGCGCGGGGCGGCCGGGCCGGCGGTCGGTCGGTTCGGGCAGGCTCGGGTCGCGGGGTCGAGCGGCCGCTACAGCTCGCTCCACCCCTGGTCGGGATAGCGGTGGACCGGCGCCGAGATGTCGTCGAGCGCACCGCGGATCTCCCCCGGAAGCGTAAGGGCCTCCACCGACAGCGCGGTCTGCAACTGCCCGGCGGTCCGCGCCCCGACCAGCGCGCTCGCCACGCCCGGCCGGTCCCGGACCCAGGCGAGCGCGACCGCCAGCGGGCTGCTGGCCAGGCCGTCGGCGGCGGTGGAGACGGCGTCCACGATCCGCCGGGCGCGTTCCCCGAGGTAGGGCTGGACGAACCCGGACAGGTACGGCGATGCGCCGCGCGAGTCCTGCGGCAGGCCGTGCCGGTACTTGCCGGTGAGCACGCCGCGCCCGAGCGGGGAGCCGGCGAGCACGCCCACCCCGGTGTCCCGGGCGGCCGGCAGGGCCTCGCGTTCGCTGCCGCGCTGGAGCAGCGAGTACTCCAGCTGCGCCCCGGCCAGCGGTACCCGGCCGTGGTGGGCGTGCTGCCAGGTGGCGGCCTTGGCGAGCTGCCAGCCGCTGAAGTCGCAGACCCCGACGTAGCGGGCGCGGCCGGAGGAGACCGCGATGTCCAGGGCGCTCAGGGTCTCCTCGACCGGGGTGGCCGGGTCGAAGGCGTGCACCTGCCAGAGGTCGACGTAGTCGGTGCCGAGGCGGCGCAGCGAGGCGTCGAGCGCGCCGAGCAGGTGGCCGCGCGAGCCGTCGAAGCGGCGGCCGGAGGCCGGCACGCTGCCCGCCTTGGTGGCGATGACCAGCTCGGAACGGGGGACGAGGCTGTCGGTGAGCCGGGAGAGCAGGTACTCGGCGTCGCCGTCCGCGTAGACGTCGGCGGTGTCGACGAGGTTGCCGCCGGCGTCGACGAACTCCTTGAGCTGTTCGGCGGCCTCCTGCTCGTCGGTGTCGCGACCCCAGGTCATGGTGCCGAGGCCGAGCCGGGAGACCAGCAGCCCGGTGCGGCCGAGGTGACGCTTTTCCATCGGACGGGCCCTCTCACTGGCCGAAGGTGCGGTGGCGGAACGCTGCGGGGCGGGGCGCCCGACGGGGACAAACCCGCAGGTGGGACGCGGCGCCCCACGTCGGCTGAGCGTAGCGGCCGGTGCCCGGGCAGGTGCGCAGACCCGCAGGACGACCACCGCCGGGAGGCACCTGGGGCGAGCGCGGGAGCCGACGGCCGGAATGTGACCCACGCCATGGCTACCGGCCAGTAGCATGTCGGCCGGACGCGTCGTCGCGCTCCCGAGCAACCCGACTGGAAGGCAGTGCCCATGCGACTCGGCATCAACCTCGGCTACTGGGGACTCGGCATGGACGCCGACAACATCGCCGTCGCCCAGGAGGCCGACCGGCTCGGCTACTCGGTCTGCTGGGCCGCCGAGGCCTACGGCTCGGACGCGGCCACCGTGCTCTCCTTCGTGGCCGCCAGGACCGAGCGGATCGACGTCGGCTCGGCCATCTTCCAGATCCCGGCCCGCACCCCGGCGATGACCGCGATGACCGCCGCCACCCTGGACACCCTCTCCGGCGGCCGCTTCCGGCTCGGCCTCGGCGTCTCCGGCCCGCAGGTGTCCGAGGGCTGGTACGGCGTGAAGTTCGACAAGCCGCTGGCCCGCACCCGCGAGTACGTGGAGATCATCCGCAAGGCGATGTCCCGCGAGCGGCTGGTCCACGAGGGCGCCCACTGGACGCTGCCGCTGCCCGGCGGCCCCGGCAAGCCGATCAAGCTCACCGTGCACCCGGTGCGCGAGCGCATCCCGCTCTACATCGCCGCGATCGGCCCGAAGAACCTGGAGCAGACCGGCGAGATCGCCGACGGCTGGCTCGGCATCTTCTTCGACCCCGCGCACGCCGCGCTCTCGCTGGACCCGCTGAAGGCCGGCCGGGCCAAGGCGGGCGCCGAGCCCGGCAAGGAGTTCGACGGCTTCGACGTCTGCCCGACCGTGGCCATCGCCGTCGGCGACGACATCAAGGCCGGCGTCGACTCGCAGCGCGCCTACACCGCGCTCTACATCGGCGGCATGGGCAGCAAGGAGAAGAACTTCTACAACCAGCTCGCCCGCCGGATGGGCTACGAGCAGGCCGCCGACGAGGTCCAGGAGCGCTACCTGGCCAGGGACTACGCGGGCGCGGCCGCCGCCGTCCCGCACGACCTCGTCGACGCCACCTCGCTGATCGGCGACACCGCCCGGATCGCCGACCGGATGCAGGCCTACGCGGACGCGGGCGTCACCACGCTCACCCTGGCCCCCGCCGGCTTCACGCTCGACGAGCGGATCACCGCGCTGCGCACCGGCGTCGAGGCCCTGGAGCGCGCCGGCCTGGCGTAGCCGACTCTCCCCGCCCCTCCCCGCGCGCCGCCCGGGGAGGGGCCGCTAGAGCCAGTCGTGCCGCTTGAACACCCGGTGCAGCAGCACGCAGACCACCACCATCAGCGCGACCGCCGCCGGATAGCCCCAGGGCTGGCGCAGCTCGGGCATGTGCTCGAAGTTCATCCCGTACACGCCGGCGATCATCGTCGGCACGGCGGCCAGCGCCGCCCAGGCGGAGATCTTCCGCATGTCGTTGTTCTGCTGCACGCTGACCTGCGCCAGGTTGGCGGCCAGGATGTCCGACAGCAGCCGGTCCATGCCCTCCACCTGGTCGCTGGTGCGGGCCAGGTGGTCGGAGACGTCCCGCAGGTACGGCAGCGCCTGGGCCCGGACGAACGGGACGCCGGGGCGCTCCAGCCGCAGCATCGCGTCGACCAGCGGCCCGGTGGCCCGGCGGACGGTCACCAGCTGCCGCTTGTACCCGTAGATCCGGCTCGCGATGTCGCGCCCCACCCGGCCGGGTGCGAACACGTCCGACTCCAGCTCGTCGAGGTCCGCCTGGATGCCGACGGTCACGTCCGCGTAGCCGTCCACCACGGTGTCGCAGACCGAGTGCAGCACGGCGCTCGGGCCGTAGCCGAGCACCTCCGGCTGCTGCTCCAGCTCGGCGCGCAGGTCGCCGAGCGGGCTGTCGGCGCCGTGCCGGACGGTCAGCACGAAGTCCTCGCCGACGAAGAGCATCACCTCGCCGCTGGTCACCGCGTGACCGCCGGGGTGGTACCCGAGCGTCTTCAGCGCCACGAACAGCGAGTTGCGGTACGTCTCCACCTTGGGGCGCTGGCGGGCGCCGACCGCGGCCTCGACCGCCAGCGGGTGCAGGCCGAACTCGCCGCCGACCCGGTCGAGTTCCTCGCTGGTGGGCTCGAACAGGCCTATCCAGACGAAGCCGCCCGGTCCCGCCGCCCGCGCCGCGGCGAGGCTGCCGGCGGGGTCCGCGGGTGTCGCGACCGGGCGGCCGTCGCGGTAGATGGCGCAATGGACGATCATGCGGGCCATTGTCGCCGCAAACGCCTGCCCGAAACATCCGCCGCGACGACGGTTCGTCCCGCTCCCGGGGAGCCGGCCGGGGCGGCGGACGGGATCCGTGCGCCGGCCCGCCCGGCCCGGGGAGGCCGTAGGGTGGTCCCCATGCCCACCCTGCTGCTCGTCCGCCACGGCCGCTCCACCGCGAACACCGCCGGAATCCTGGCCGGTTGGACGCCCGGGGTGGAACTCGACGACACCGGGCGCGCGCAGGCCGCCGCGCTCGCCGACCGGCTCGCCCCGGTTCCGCTGGTGCAGGCGGTCAGCAGCCCGCTGGAGCGCTGCCGGCAGACCCTGGAACCGCTGCTCGCCGCCCGCCCCGGCTTGGCCGGCCCCGCGCTGGACGAGCGGCTCGGCGAGTGCCACTACGGCGAGTGGACCGGCCGGCCGCTGGCCGAGCTGGCCGAGGAGCCGCTGTGGCGCACCGTCCAGGACCACGCCGCGGCGGCCGCCTTCCCCGGCGGCGAGTCGCTGCGCGAACTGAGCCACCGCACGGTCGGCGCGGTCCGCGAGTGGAACGAGAAGATCGCCGCCGAGCACGGCGAGGACGCGGTCTGGGTCGCCTGCTCGCACGGCGACGTGATCAAGGCGGTGGTGGCCGACGCGCTCGGCCTGCACCTCGACCACTTCCAGCGGATCAACGTCGACCCCTGTTCGGTCACCGCGATCCGCTACACCGCCCGCCGGCCCTTCGTGCTGCGGATGGGCGACACCGGCGACCTCACCTCCCTCGCCCCGCGGCCCGCCGGTCCCGGTGCCCCGGCCGGGCAGAGCGGGGACGCGGTGGTCGGCGGCTCCACCGGAACGGCCTGAACCGTCCGCCGCGGGCCGTCCCCGGCCCGCCCGGCGGCCCCCGCCGGGGCCTCGGCTCCCCGGCGCGGCCCCGGAGGTCGTAGGGTGACCAGTGGGTCCCCGCGCCCCCGGCCCGGGCACCCCGGACCACCCAGCCCCGACCCCCGACCGACCCCAGCGGCGTCCCCGGACGCCCACGACGATCGATACGACCCGGAGCGAGAGCGTGACCCGTCAGGTCTTCTTCTACGACCAGCCCGAACGGTTCGTGGCCGGCACCGTCGGCCAGCCCGGCGCCCGGGCGTTCTACCTTCAGGCCAGCGCCCGCGGGCGGATCACCAGCGTGCTGCTGGAGAAGACCCAGGTCGCCGCGCTCGCCGAGCGGATCGACGAGGTCCTCGACGAGGCGCTGCGCCGCAGCGGCGGCGCGGCCGGCATCCCGGCCGCCGCCCCGCAGGACCTGCTCGACACCGCGCCGCTGGACCTGCCGCTGGAGCAGGAGTTCCGGGTCGGCACGATGGCGCTCGCCTGGGACAGCGTGGACGGCTGCCTGGTGGTCGAGGCCCAGGCGCTGGTCGAGGAGGAGGAGGGCGAGGAGGAGGGCGCCGCCGTCTTCGAGGACGACGAGAACGGCCCCGATATGCTCCGGGTGCGGCTCTCCGGTGCGATGGCCCGGGTGTTCGCCAAGCGGGCGCTGGACCTCGTCGCGGCCGGCCGCAAGCCCTGCCCGTTCTGCAACCTGCCGCTCGACCCGGAGGGCCACCTGTGCCCGCGCGCGAACGGGTACCGGCGCTGAACGCGCCGACCGCGCGGCCCGCCGACCCGCCGGAGCCGCCGCGGTCCGACCCCGCCGAGGCCGCCGCGCTCGCCGCCGACCCGCCCGGCGCGCTGCGACTGCTGCGCGAGGGCGCGCTTACCGTGCACGGCCGGCTCACCGACGCCTCCAACGCCGCCCTCTACTGCACCGTCGGCGCGGCCGACGGCCGCCGGGCCCAGGCCGTCTACAAGCCGGTGGCCGGCGAGCGCCCGCTCTGGGACTTCCCGGACGGCACCCTGGCCGGGCGCGAGGTCGCCGCGTACGAGCTGTCCGCCGCCACCGGCTGGGACCTGGTCCCGCCCACCGTGCTGCGCGACGGCCCGCACGGCCCCGGCATGGTGCAGCTCTGGGTGGAGCCCGACCCGGACGCCGCCCCGCTGCTCGCGCTCCAGGACCCGAGCGGTCCCGAGGACGGCTGGCTGCCGATCGTCCGGGCCGAGGTCGGCGACGGGCGCACCGCGCTGCTGGTCCACCCCGACGACCCGCGGCTGCGCCGGCTCGCGGTGCTGGACGCCGTCCTCAACAACGCCGACCGCAAGGGCGGCCACCTGATCCCGGCCGCCGACGGCCGGCTCTACGGCATCGACCACGGCGTCACCTTCAACACCGAGGGCAAGCTGCGCACCCTGCTCTGGGGCTGGGCCGGGCAGCCGCTGCCCGCCGAGGCGGCCGCGGTGCTGGCCGGACTGGCCGGGCAGCTGGACGGCGAGCTGGGGGAGCGGCTGGCCCCGCACCTGACCGCCGCCGAACTGGACGCCGCCCGGTCCCGGGTGGCCGCCCTGCTCGCCGCCGGCACCCACCCGCTGCCCTCCGAGGACTGGCCGTCCATCCCCTGGCCGCCGATCTAGGGACCGGTCGGCCCCGCCGGTCCGAGGGTTCGAAGGCCCGCAGACCCGTTCTCCCGCGGTTCCTCAGCCGGTAATGGTCTGGACCGGTGCGCCGCCCTGGCAGCACACTGCGACGATGGACGAGCGACGGACCACCCCCCACCTGGACCTGCCGCTGCACCGCCTCCAGGTCCCGCTGCCGCATCTGCTGCCGTTCGCGATCGGCAGCTTCGACGCCATCGGCCCGCTGTCCCGGGCCGGCTTCCCCCACCGGCACTCCTTCTACGAGATCGTCTACCTCACCGGCGGGCGCGGCGCCCATGTCCTGGACCTGGTCCAGCGGCCGGTGCAGCCCCCGCAGTTGTGCGTGATCGCACCCGGCCAGGTGCACTACTGGGCGGACGCGGACGACCTCACCGGACAGGTCGTGCTGTTCAACGAGGACTTCCTGCTGGCCCACCCGCAGGACCTCGCCGCGCTGCGCACCCTGGCCTCCCGCCCGGCGGTGCGGCTCGGCGAGCAGGCCGAGCCGATCGCCGCACTGCTGGCGGACATGGAGGCCGAGTACCGGGCCCGCCCGACCGGCTACCCGGGCGTGCTGCGGGCCAGTCTGCACATCCTCGTCGTGCGCGCCCTGCGGGCCTGTTCGCCCGGCGGCGCGGGCGGGCAGCCCGGCCGCACCGGGGACCTCGCGGCCGCCTTCACCCGGCTGATCGCCACCCCGGGCGGGGTGCAGCGCTCGGTCGCCTCCTGCGCGCACGAGCTGGGCGTCTCCCCGGGCCACCTCCAGGCGATGGTCAAGCAGGCGACCGGACGCACCCCGGGCCGGCTGATCCGCCAGCAGCAGACGCTGGAGGCCAAACGGCTGCTGGCCTGCACCGAACTGACCGTGCGACAGGTGTCCAGGGAGGCCGGATTCGGCGATCCGGCGTACTTCTGCCGGTTCTTCCGCCGGGAGACCGGGATGACGCCGGGGGAGTTCCGGTCCAGTGTCGGAGGAAATCACCACGATCCCCGGATCACGTCCATCGCGGCGGCCCCCGACGGCCCGTAGTTTGACTGCTGGCCACCGGCGGACCGCCCGGCGCGAGCGGGCGGTCCGTCGGCCCGGTCCTTGTCATGCCCCCACCATGGCAAGGGCCGTCCCCGGACGGCACCACCAGATCCCCCACACTCACACCGAAGGAGTCGGCGCATGCCCGCGTCCGAAGAGCCCCTCACCGGGACGGACGGTCCGACCGACCGTCGGATCAGCCGCAAGACCGTCCTCAGGGCCGCCGCCGTGCTCGGCACCGCGCCGCTGCTGGTCGGCGGAGGCGTCGCGCTGGCCCGCGACCGGGTCGAGTCCGGCGAGATGCCGGAGTTCACCCCCGAGTGCCAGGACGGCGACGCCCCGACCATCCCGCAGACCGAGGGCCCCTACTTCAAGCCCAACTCCCCGCTGCGCACCTCGCTCATCACCGACAGCACCCCGGGAACCAGGCTCACCGTCAGCGGCTTCGTCTTCGGCCGCGCCTGCCTGCCGATCGCCAACGTCCTGATGGACTTCTGGCAGGCCGACGTGAACGGCAACTACGACAACGCCGGCTTCACCTTCCGCGGCCACCAGTTCACCAACGCCCAGGGCGCGTTCAGCCTCACCACGATCGTGCCCGGCCTCTACCCCGGCCGCACCCGGCACATCCACGTCAAGCTCCAGGCGCCCGGCCGGTCGGTGCTCACCACCCAGCTGTACTTCCCGAACGAGCCGCGCAACAGCACCGACACCATCTACGACGCCCGGCTGCTGATGAACATCCGCCAGGTCGGCTCGGCCAAGGAGGGCACGTACGACTTCGTGCTCAACGTGCCGCAGACCCCGAACCCGACGCCCACCCCCACCACGCCGAAGCCGACGCCCACCACGCCGACCCCGACGTCGACCGGTGGCGGCGGCACCTGGACCGTCGGCACCTTCTACAACGCGGGCGACCGCGTCACCTACGGCGGCGCCTCCTACCAGTGCCTCCAGGGGCACACCGCGATCGCGGGGTGGGAGCCGTCGAACGTGCCGGCCCTCTGGCGGCGGTTGTAGCGGCTCCGGCCGCCTGACCCGAGGGTCACGGACGCCCGGTCGGCGGCAGGGCCGACCGGGCGGCCCGTCCGCCCGCTCCGCCCCGCGAGGCCGTGCGCGGGGC
>NZ_JBHVER010000233.1:0-11483 GCF_042802195.1 Kitasatospora sp. NPDC057500
GACGCAAATGCCGTGGTGCCCCGATCGGGTTATGGTGGGGGGCACCACGGGCCGTCGCGGGACCGGCAGGACCGGCGGGTCAGACGCCGAGGGTGGCGCCGCCGTCGACGGTCAGGTGCTGCATGGTGATGTGGCCGGCCTGGTCGGAGAGCAGGAAGAGCACCGCGTCGGCGATGTCCTCGGGAACCGCCAGTTTCCGCAGCGGAATTCCCGTCTTGTACGTCTCCAATTGCCCTTCGATGGTCTTCCGCGGCCCGTTCTCGTCCTGGAACATGCTCATCAGCATCGGGGTTTCGGTGGAACCCGGCGCCACCACGTTGCAGCGGATACCGTGGCGGGCGACCTCCAGGCCCAGGCATTTGGTGAACGCCAGCGCGGCGGCCTTCGACGCCGCGTAGGCCGACATGTCCGCGCGGGCCGTTCCGGCCGCGTTGGAGGCGATCGTGACCACCGCCCCGGAATTACGCGGAATCATCCGGTTGACCACCGCGCGGGACATCAGGAAAACACCCGTGGTGTTCACCGCGAAGGTGTCCCGCCAGTCCTCGTCCGACAGCGAGCAGGCCGCCCCGAGGCGGAGCACGCCGGCCGCGTTGACCAGGTGCTCCACCGGGCCCAGCCGCCGCTCCACCTCGTCGACGACCTCCTCCACCTGGGCGGCCCGGCTGACGTCGGCCGGGAACGGGTAGACCTTCAGGCCGTCCGTCGCCAACTCCCCGGCGGCCACCTCCAGCGCCTCCCCGTCACGGTCGACGGCGGCCACCACAATGCCTTCCGCCGCCAGTCGCCGCGTCACCGCCGCGCCGATTCCCCGGGCCGCGCCCGTCACCACCGCAACCCCGCCACGCATCACAGCGAACCCCTTCCGGGATGCCCGCGGCAGCCGCGGGATCTGTTTCCACTTCACGGTCTTTCCGTTTTCCGGCCAGCCTCCCAAGGCGTGCCCCGCACCGGCACCCTTAGCCGCCCCCTAAACGGCGCCGCGGCACCGCAATAGGGGCCGGTAGGGGATCACGGGGAACGCGCCGGTCCGTAGCATCGGAGGGCCGCCGTCCGCGCCTTTCCCGTTTCCCCGCCCGCGACGTCCCGGATTCGCCCCGGATTCCCACAGTCCCACCCCCTCGGAGGGAATAGATGAGCACCGATTCCGGCAACGGATCGACACCCGCCACCGCAGCCGAGACCGCCGTCGCCATCGTGGGTGTGGGATGCCGCTTCCCGGGTGACGTGCGAACCCTCGACGACTTCGGACGCCTGCTGACCGGTGCCGCCGACGTCTTCACCGAGGTCCCGGCCGAGCGCTGGGGCGACCGGTACGCCGACCCGGCCGGCGGGCCCGGCACCATCGCCAACGGCCGGGGCGCCTTCCTCGCGGACATCGACCGCTTCGACGCCCCGTTCTTCGGCATCAGCCCCCGCGAGGCGGGCCTGCTCGACCCGCAGCAGCGGCTGATCCTGGAGGTCGCCTGGGAGGCGATGAGCGACTCCGGGCGGCCCCGCGAGTCCTGGCGGGGCTCGCGCACCGCCGTGCTGTTCGGACTGCTCGCCAAGGACTACGAACTCCTGCACGCGCGCACCCTCGGCGTCGAGTCGATCACCCAGCACCACGTCGGCGCACTGGAGTTCAGCTTCGCCGCCGGGCGCCTCGCGTACACCTTCGACCTCACCGGGCCGGTGGCCACGCTCAACTCGGCCTGCTCCTCCTCGCTGCTGGCCGTGCACCAGGCCTGCCAGAGCCTGCGGGCCGGCGAGTGCGACACCGCCCTGGCCGGCGGCGTCAGTCTGCTGGTCACCCCGGACCTCAGCGTCGCGCTCAGCCGGGTCGGCGCGCTCTCCCCCACCGGCCGCTGCCGCCCGTTCGACGCCGCGGCCGACGGCATCGTGCGCGGCGAGGGCGCCGGCGTCGTGGTGCTCAAGCGGCTCGCCGACGCGCTGGCCGACGGCGACCGGATCCACGCCGTCATCCGCGGCTCCGCCGCCAACAACGACGGCACCAGCATGGGCCTGACCGTGCCCAACGGAGCGGCCCAGGCCGACCTGCTGGAGACCGCCCTCTCGCGCGCCGGGCTCTCCCCCGCCGAGGTGGACTACGTCGAGGCGCACGGCACCGGCACCGCCATCGGCGACGTCATCGAGGTCGGCGCCATCGGCGAGGTGTACGGCGCGGGCCGGGAGGCCGGCCGCCCCCTGCTGATCGGCTCGCACAAGGCGCTGCTCGGCCACATGGACGCGGCGGCCGGCATCGGCGGGCTGCTGAAGACCGCCTGGATCGTCAACTCGGCGACCGTGCCGGGCCAGCCGTACGTGGAGACGCCCAACCCCAACGTGGACTGGCAGGACGGCGCGATCGCCGTCCCCGCCGCCACCACCGCGCTCACCGGCCTGGACCGCCCGGCCCGGGCCGGCGTCAGCTCCTTCGGCCTCAGCGGCACCAATGTGCACGTGATCGTCGAGGCGCCGCCCGCCGTCGGGCCCACGCCCGCCGACGAGCCGCCCGCGCACCCTTACGTGCTGCTCGCCTCCGCCACCGCGCCCGCCGGGCTGGCCGAACAGCTCGCGGCCCTGCGGGAGTCGGTCGCCGCCACGCCCGACGGCGAACTCGCCGAGCTGGCCGCCGCCACCGTCAACCGGCGCACCCACGAGTCGCACCGCCACGCCGTGGTGGCCACCGACCGCGCGGGCCTGCTGGACGCGCTGGAGGACGCCGAGGAGCCGCAGGACGGCGCCTACACCGGGGTGGTGCCCGACCCGGACAGCGCCCCGGAACCGGTGTTCGTCTACGCCGGCCAGGGCGGCCAGTGGGCGGGCATGGCGCTGGACCTGTACGAGAGCGACCGCACGGTGCGCGAAACCCTCGACGAGATCGCCGAGTTGGTCCGCGCCGAGGCCGGCTGGTCGCTGGTCGACGAGATCCGCGACGCCGACCCGGAGACCGGTCTCTACCGCACCGGGATCGTCCAGCCGGCCATCTTCGCCGTGCAGGTCGCGATGACCCGCTGGCTGGCCGCCCGGGGCGTCCGGCCGGGGGCCATCCTCGGCCACAGCCTCGGCGAGGTCGCCGCCGCCCACAGCGCCGGCGTGCTGAGCCTGCCGGACGCGGTCACCCTGATCGTCCGCCGCTCCGAGACCCTCGGCCTGGCCTCCGGGCGCGGCCTGATGTACGCGGTCACCGCCGACGAGGAGAGCGTCACCGGCATCCTGGCCGGATCGGGCCTGCCGGTCACCGTGGTCGCGGTGAACGGCCCCGGCTCGCTGGTCGTCGCGGGCCCGGCCGACGAGGTCGCCGAGGCCGCGCGACTGCTGGAGGCGGGCGGCCTGCGCTGCCGCCGGCTGCGGGTCGACGCGCCCGCGCACAGCCCGCTGATCGCCGACCTCGGCCCCCGGCTGGAGGCCGCCCTGGGCGGGCTGCGCCCGGCCGCCCCGGCCGTCCGGATGCTCTCCACCGTCGACCCGTCGGCCGACCGCACGGTCTACGACGCCGCCTACTGGGTGCGGAACTTCACCTCCCCGGTCCGGCTGTGGCCGGCCGTCGACCGGCTGCTCGCCGAGGACGACCACCCGCTGGTCGAGATCGGCCCGCACCCCGTCCTGGTCCCCTCGCTCGCCGAGGCCCAGCGGCTGCGCGGCCGGCGGGCCCCCGCCCTGCCGGTGCTCAGCCGGTACGAGCCGGGGCAGCTCGCCGCGTACCGGGCGCTGGCCCGGCTGCACGTGGCGGGCGCGCCGGTCGACTGGGCGGCGGCCGTGGACGGGCCGCGCCGGTACCGCACCCTGCCGGTGCCGTCCTGGCAGGGCGGGCGCTACTGGCTGCCCGGCGTGGAGCGCGGGCAGCAGGGCGGCGGGCAGGCGACCGGCGCGGCGGCTCCGGCCCGGATCCGGCTCAGCCTGCTGGACGCCGAGGACCGGGTCACCGGCGAGCTGTACGCGCAGGTGAGCGCGGGCGACCTGGCGGCGCTCGGCCGGGTCCCGGCGTCGGCCGAGCCCCAGTCTCAGGCCCAGCCCCAACCGCAGCCGCAGCCGCAGCCGCAGGCCCAGTCGCAGCCGGTGAGCCCGGCACCCGCCCGATCGCAAGCCGCCGCCGTACCGGCCGCCGCGCCCGCCGGGCGGGGCCTGGCCGAGCTGGTGACCGCCACGGTGCGCGAGGTGCTCGGCCTGCCCGCCGACCAGGCCGTCCCCCGTCGGCGCGGACTGTTCGAGCAGGGCCTGGACTCGCTGACCGCGGTGAGCCTGCGCCGCAGCCTGGAACAGCAACTGGGCGTCACCCTCCCCACCACGCTGGTCTTCGAGCGGCCCACCGTCAAGGCCCTGGCGGAGTACCTCGCCGCCGTCGCACCGGAGCGCCTCCCGGACCCGGCGCCGCAGTCCCGGGTCGCGACCGTTCCTCGGCCCGACCCCGCGCAGGAGGAGCAGGAGGAGCAGGAGGACGGCATCGCCGTCATCGGCCTCGCCTGCCGGCTGCCCGCCGCCCCCTCCCCCGCCGCGTTCTGGGACCTGCTGAACCGGCGCGGCTCCACCGCCGGCGACTTCCCCGCCGACCGGCTGCGGGACCCGGTCTGGGCCGAACTGGGCGACGCCATCGCCCTGCCGGGCTCCTACCTGGAGGACCTCGCCCAGTTCGACGCCCCGTTCTTCCGGATCTCGCCCCGCGAGGCCAAGCTGCTCGACCCCCAGCAGCGGCTCTTCCTGGAGACCGCCTGGGAGGCCCTGGAGGACGCAGGCTGCCCGACGCACACCCTCGCGGAGCGCCCGGTCGGCGTCTACGCCGGGCTCGCCCTGGCGGACTACCAGTTCCTGGTCGCCCGCGAGATGGAGCCCTCCCGGCTGAACCTCCACCACGGCACCGGGACCTCCTACGCCGCGCTGGCCGGCCGGCTGTCCTACCTGCTCGGCCTGCGCGGCCCCAGCATGACGGTCGATACCGCCTGCTCCTCCTCGCTGACCGCCGTCCACCTGGCCTGCCAGGCGCTGCGCGCCGGGGACTGCGAGGTCGCCGTGGTCGGCGGCGCGAGCGCGATCACCGCCCCCAGCCCGCTGCTGGCCTCGATGGCCGGCTCCGGCGCGCTGGCCGCCGACGGCCGGTGCAAGACCTTCGACGAGGACGCGGACGGCTTCGCCTGCGGCGAGGGGGCGGTGGCACTGATCCTCAAGCCGCTGTCCGCCGCGTTGCGCGACGGCGACCGGGTCCACGCCGTGCTGCGCGGCAGCGCCGTCAACCAGGACGGCGCGACCGGCGGGCTCACCGTGCCCAACCCGGTCTCCCAGGTGGAAGTGGTCCGCCAGGCCCTCGACCGGGCCGGCTGGGCGGGGCACGAGGTCGACTACGTCGAGACCCACGGCACCGGCACACCGCTGGGCGACCCGATCGAGGTGCACGCGCTGGCCGAGTCGCTGGGCGCCGGGCGCGGCGAGCAGGACCCGCTGCTGATCGGCTCGGCGAAGGCCAACGTCGGCCACCTCGGCGCGGCGGCCGGGGCGGTGGGCCTGCTCAAGGTCGTCCTCGCGCTGCGCAACGGCACGCTGCCGCCGCACCTGCTGGAGCGGCCGTCGAGCCGCATCGACTGGGACCGGGTCCCGGTGGAGGTGGTGACCGAGTCCCGCCCGTGGCCGGCCCACGACCGCCCGGCCCGCGCCGGGGTGAGCGCCTTCGGCGTCAGCGGCAGCAACGCCCACGTCGTCGTCGAGCAGTTCGTCCCCCGCGCCGCGGACCGCCCCGCCGACGTGCCCGCCGAGCCCGGCGAGCACGTCCTGCTGGCCACCGCGGCCACCCCGACGGCGCTGCGGGCCGTCGCCCGCGGGCTCGCCGAGCGCCTCGGCGCCGAGCCCGGGCGCACCGCCGACATCGTCCGCACCGCCACCCGACGGCGCTCCCTGCTGGAGCACCGCCTCGCCGTGGTGGGCACCGACGCGGCCTCGCTCACCGCCGCGCTGACGGAGGCCGCCGAGGGCACCGGATCGGCCCGGACCGGCCGCGTGGACGCCGGCGAGGAGCTCGTCATCGGCTTCCGCTACGGCGCCGAACCGGCCACCGGGGCGACCACGGAGGCCTGGGCCGCCGCCTCGCCCGTCTACCGGCGGACCCTGGCCGAGCTCACCGGCCTGCTCGCCGAGCTGGCCGGACCCGCCGCCGGGCGGAGCGCCGCGCTGGTCTTCTGCCACCAGGCCGCCGCGACCGACGCGCTGCGACAGCTGGGCGTCGCCCCGCACGCGGTGGCCGGCGAGGGCCCCGGCGCGGCCACCGCGGCCTGGGCCGACGGGCGCCTCACCGCGGCCGAGGCCCTGCGCGCCCTGCTCGACGGCACCGCCGACGGCCTGGCACCGCAGGGCGAGGACCCGACCGCCGACTGCGACCAGGTCGTCGCCCTCCCGGCCGACGGCGCGACGGCGGCCCGGCTGGCGGCCCGGCTGTTCGCCGCCGGGGTGCGCCCCGCGCCGGCCCGGCCCGGCGAGGACGGCGGCGCCGTCGTCGACCTGCCGGCCTACCCCTGGGAGCACCAGCCCTACTGGTACCGGGACTTCGCCGTGACCCCGGCCGCCTGCTGGCCGCTCTCCGCGCCCACGGCGGCGGAACTGCGCTCCCGCGCCGCACGGTTGCGCGACCTCGTCGCCGCCGGCGCGCCGGAGCCCGGCGCCGTGGCCCGGACGCTGGCGGCCCGCCCCGGACAGCCGCACCGACTGGCGCTGGTCGGCGAGGACGGTGGCCGACTCCTGGACGCCCTGGGCGCGTTCGCCGACCACGGCGAGCTGGCCGGCACCGCCGCGTCCGGCAGCGCGCCGGGCGAGGTCCGGCCCGTCCTGGTCTTCCCCGGCCAGGGCTGGCAGTGGGAGCGGATGGGCGCCCGGCTGCTGGAGGCCTCGCCGGTCTTCGCCGCCACGGTGACCGAGTGCTCGGAGCTGGTCGAGGCCTCGACCGGCTGGTCGGTGCTCGCGGTGCTGCGCGGCGAGCCGGACGCGCCCTCCTTCGAGCGGGTGGACGTCGTGCAGCCGGTGATGTTCTCGGTGATGCTGGGCCTGGCCCGGCTCTGGGAGTCGGCCGGGGTCCGCCCGGCGGCCGTGGTCGGCCACTCCCAGGGCGAGATCGCCGCGGCCTGCGCGGCCGGGGCGCTGAGCGTCGAGGACGCCGTCCGGGTGGTCGTGGCCCGCTCCGCCGCCCTGGTGGAACTCGCGGGCGGGGGCGCGATGCTGTCGGTGACGGCCGGTCCCGACCGGGTCGCCGGCCTGCTCGCGCAGTGGCCGGACCGGCTCTGGCCGGCCGCCGTGAACGGTCCCTCCGGCACCGTGGTGGCCGGCGAGGTGGCCGCCGCCGAGGAGTTCATGGCGCACTGCGCCGAGGCCGGTGTCCGGGTGCGCCGCATCCCGGTGGACTACGCCTCGCACACCCCGCACGTCGAAGCCATCCGCGAGCAGGTCCTGCGGGCGCTCGGCCGGGTGGAGCCGCGCGAGTCCCGGATCCCGATGTACTCCACGCTGACCGGCGCGCTGATCGACACCACCGCCCTGGACGGCTCCTACTGGCTGGAGAACCTGCGGAACCCGGTGCGCTTCCAGGACGCCACCAACGCCCTGCTGAACGACGGGTTCACCGTCTTCGTCGAGGCCAGCGCCCACCCGGTGCTGACCATGGGCATCGGCGAGACCGCCGAGGCGCACCCGACGGCGTCCGCCGCGGGAGCGGTGACCGTCACCGGCACCCTGCGCCGCGACGAGGACACCCTCGCCCAGGTCCTGACCGGCGCCGCCCGGATCTGGACCGCGGGCGTCGCGGTCGACTGGACCGCCCTGCAGCCCGCCCCCGCGGGCGAGCAGCCGCTCGACCTGCCGCTCGACGGCGACGAGGGCACCGGCAGCGGCCCGTCCGGCACCGACCAGGTGGAGAAGCGCTTCTGGCGGATCGTCGAGCAGGCCGACGCCGGGGAACTGGCCGGACTGCTGGGCATCGCGGGGGACGCCGAGCGCGACGCGCTGCGGGCCGTACTGCCGACGCTCTCGCACTGGTGGCAGCAGCGCCGCGAGGCCGCCGTCATCAACGCCTGGCGCTACCGCTCCGTGTGGCGGCCGCTGGCCGTCGACCCCGCCTCCGCCTACGGCGGGCTCACCGGCGTCTGGCTGGTCGCCGCACCGGCCGGGCTGCTCGACCACGACCTGGTGACCGCCTGCCTCCGGGAGATCGACGAGCACGGCGGCAAGGCCGTGCTGCTCCCGGTCGACACCACCGGCGCGGACCGGACCACCCTGGCCGAGGCGTTCACGGGCGCACCCGTCGGCGGCGTGCTGTCGCTGCTCGCGCTGGACGAGTCCGCGCACCCCGGGCACCCGGCCGTCCCCGCCGGCCTGCTCGCCACCGTGCACCTGCTCCAGGCCATGGACGACGCCTCCTGCGAGGCCCGGTTCTGGTCGGCCACCCGCGGCGCGATCGCGGCCACCGACGACGAACAGCTCGCCCACCCGCTCCAGGCCCACGTCTGGGGCCTCAGCCGGGTCGCCGGCCTGGAGACCCCGCAGCGCCTGGCCGGCGTGATCGACCTGCCGCCCGCGCTGGACGCCACCACCGGCGCGCTGCTGTGCGCCGCCCTCGCCGGGATCGACGACGAGGACCAGCTCGCGCTGCGCGACAGCGGCCTGCTGACCCGCCGGATCGTCCGCGACCCGGTGGCCGACGACGCGCCGGCCACCCCGTTCCGGCCCGAGGGGACCTCGCTGGTCACCGGCGGCACCGGCGCCCTCGGCGGCCACGTCGCCCGCTGGCTCTCCCGGCAGGGCGGACACGTCCTGCTGGTCGGCCGACAGGGGCCCGACGCCCCCGGGGCGGCCGAACTCGCCGCCGAGCTCACCGGGCTGGGCGCGGCGAGCGTCACCGTCACGGCCTGCGACATCGCCGACCGGGAGTCCCTCGCCCGGGTGATCGACGGCATCCCCGCCGAGCGTCCGCTGCGCGCCGTCTTCCACACCGCCGGAGTGGTGGACGACGGGCCGGTGAACGCCATGGCGCCCGACCAGCTGGAGCGGGTGCTGCTGCCCAAGACCCGGGCCGTGGCCAACCTCGACGAGCTCACCGCCGGCCTCGACCTGAAGGCCTTCGTGCTCTACTCCTCGGCCGGCAGCATGGTCCCCAACGTGGGCCAGGGCGCCTACGCGGCGGGCAACGCCTACCTGGACGCGTTCGCCGAGCACCGCCGGGCCCGGGGCCGCACCACCACCTCCATCGCCTGGGGCGCCTGGTCGGGCCAGGGCATGGCCGGGGAGCAGGACTTCGTCGACCGGGTCGGCCTCGGCGGCATGGACCTGATGACCCCGCACCTGGGCGTGATGGCCCTGCTCCAGGCGCTCGGCCACGGCGACACCGCCGTGGCGATCGCCAACGTCGACTGGGACCGCTTCGCCGAGCGCTTCAACGCCACCCGGCCGCACCCCTTCGTCGCCGAACTCGTCACCGCCGCGTCCGCCGGGCCGGCCGGCACCGAGTCGCCCGCCGCGGCCAGGCTGGCCCAGCTGACCGAACTCGAACCCGTCCGGCGCCGCAGCACCCTGCTCGACCTGGTGCGCGCCGAACTGGCCACCGTGCTCGGCTTCTCCAACGCCGGGAGCATCAGCCCCGGCACCGCGTTCAAGGACTTCGGCATCGACTCGGTCACCGCCGTCGAACTGCGCAACCGGATCGTCGGCACCGCCGGGCTCCGGCTCTCCCCGGTCGCCGTGTTCGACCACCCCACGGCGGAGGCGCTGACCGAGCACCTGCTCGGCCAGTTCCCCGACGCGGAGCAGCAGCAGGACCAGCAGGACCCGGAACCGGCCGGGGCGGCGCCGCAGGACGCCGAGGAGCCCAGCCTGATCGACGCGATGTCGGTCGAGGACCTCCTGCGCATGGCCCGCGGCGACAGCAGTTCCTGACCGAGACAGTTCCTGAACGAGACGGGCCCTGACCCCAGACAGGCCCTGACCCCAGATCGTGGCGAAAGCGGAGTGACCGGGATGACAACGTCGAACCAGGAGATCGTCGAGGCGCTGCGCACCTCGCTCAAGGAGACCGAACGGCTCCAGCGGGAGAACCGGCGGCTGATCGACGCGGCGCGCGAGCCGATCGCGGTGGTCGGGATGGCCTGCCGCTTCCCGGGCGGGGCGGGTTCGCCGGAGGAGCTGTGGGAGCTGCTCGCCGAGGGCGTCGACGCGACCTCGGAGTTCCCGGTGGACCGGGGCTGGCCGGAGGACCTATACGACCCGGACCCCTCCCGGTCCGGGAAGTCCTACACGCGCCGGGGCGGGTTCCTGGAGGACGTGGCGGGCTTCGACGCGGAGTTCTTCGGGATCTCGCCGCGCGAGGCGCTGGCGATGGACCCGCAGCAGCGGCTGCTGCTGGAGGTCTCCTGGGAGGCGCTGGAGCGCGCCGGGATCAACGCCCTCGCGGCGAAGGGCAGTCGGACCGGCGTCTTCGTCGGGGCGTCCAGCTCGTACTACGTCTCGGACCCGGGCCGGGTCCCCGAGAACGTCGAGGGCTACGCGCTGACCGGGAACCTGTCCAGCGTGCTGTCCGGGCGCGTCTCGTACTCCCTGGGGTTCGAGGGCCCGGCGGTGACGGTCGACACGGCGTGCTCGTCCTCGCTGGTCGCGCTGCACCTGGCCGTCCAGGCGCTGCGCAAGGGCGAGTGCACGCTGGCCCTGGCCGGCGGCGTCACGGTGCTGGCCAGCCCCGTGGCGTTCACCGAGTTCTCCCGGCAGCGCGGACTGGCCGGCGACGGCCGGTGCAAGCCGTTCAGCGCCGCCGCGGACGGCTTCAGCGCGGGTGAGGGCATCGGTCTGCTGGCGCTCGAACGGCTGTCGGACGCGCGGCGGTTGGGCCACCGGGTGCTCGGCGTGGTGCGGGGCAGCGCGATCAACCAGGACGGCGCCAGCAACGGCCTCACCGCGCCGAACGGTCCCTCGCAGCAGCGGGTGATCCGGGCGGCGCTCGCGGACGCGGGCCTGAAGGCCGGGGACATCGACGCGATCGAGGCGCACGGCACCGGCACCAAGCTGGGCGACCCGATCGAGGCCGAGGCCCTGATCGCGACCTATGGCCAGGGCCGATCGGCCGATGCCCCGGTCCACCTCGGTTCGCTGAAGTCCAACATCGGCCACGCGCAGAGCGCGGCCGGGGTGGGCGGCGTCATCAAGATGGTGATGGCGTTGCAGCAGGAGGAGCTGCCGCGCACGCTGCACGCCGAGGAGCCGTCGCCGTTCGTGGACTGGTCTGCGGGGTCCGTCTCGCTGCTGACCGAGCCCGTGGCCTGGACCCGTGGGGAGCGGATCCGGCGGGCCGGTGTCTCCTCGTTCGGGGCGAGTGGCACCAATGCGCACGTGATCGTGGAGGAGGCCCCGGAGGCCGACGCCGCGGTTGAGGACGGCGAGCCCGGTGCGGAGGGGGTGACGGCGTGGTTGGTGTCGGGTGGCAGTGCGGGTGGTCTGCGGGCGCAGGCCGGGCGGTTGGCGGAGTTCGCCGCCTCGGGTGTCGAGGC
>NZ_JBHVER010000234.1:0-7753 GCF_042802195.1 Kitasatospora sp. NPDC057500
GAGTTGCCTGCGCGTCACATCCAACATTCCTACCGGGTTCTGCCCCGGAGCGGGGCAGAACCCGGAGATTGATCACAACATCACACAGGCCCTAGGGCCGACCATCAAGGTGGTTGCCGCCGGGTCACCAGGGCGCGGGGCCGCCGTGGTGGTGCCGGGCAACGGCTTCCAGCAGTGCCTGCCGCGCGCCCCACAGCCGGCCCTGCTCGGCGGCCAGGGCGTCGGCCGCCCACACCGGCAACGGCCGCCCGAGCGCCGCCTCGTCCAGCGACTTCGCCAACGCGGTGTCGGCCTGCCTCCAGTCCTCCAGCTGCCGCACCAGGATCCGTACGAAGACGTCGACGGCCCCGGCCGGGTCCCGCCCGTCCTGGCGGGCCTTCTGGGCAACCTCGCCGAGGACGTCCTCGTCCAGGTCCTCGAACACGGCCTCCCACCGCGCGGCCACCAGCCGCTGATGGCCGGCCAGCACGCCCTGCAGCCCGCCGTCGACCGACTCCTGCGACCAGGGGAACGGGGACCGCGGCGCCCGGCCCACCACAGCGAAGGCCCGCCCGGCGACGCCCGGCCCCAACCCGGCACCGCGCCGAGGGCGGGGAGTGGAAGTGCTGCTCACCCCCGCTCCAACGCCGCCGTCCCCGGATTCGTCACCCTGCACCGCCGGGATGCGCAGTCGTCGCGGGCCACCTGCGGCGGACCGGTGCCAGCGGCGGCACCCCGGTCTGCGCACCCACCGCTACCGCACCCTGCCTGGCCACGGCCGCCGCCGCGTCTTCGACTCCTACGTCGAGACCGGCGCCGACGCCTGGCGGATCTACTGGATGTGGGGTCCGACCGGCCCCGACCATCCTGTCACCGACCCCGAGACGGCCTCGGTGCTCACCGTGCTGCTGATCGGCCCCCACCTGCAGCGTCGGTCGGAATCGTCACTCGCCCGGTCCGGCGTCGGACGCCGGTGCGGCGGGCGACGGGTACAGCAGCTCGTCGGTGTCGAAGTGGTGCGCACCATGTGCACAGCCTGGTTCCGAGTGGAAAGCCGTCTATTGCTTGTCATGGAATCCTCAGATCTTTCTCAAGTCCTGTTCCTCTGCCGCCTCTTGTTGCCCAGGGTTCTCCGTATCCGACCCGTTCGGGTCGCTCCAGGGGGATCCGATGGTGGAGAAGGCCGTTGTCGGCATGTTCGCCGGTGCTGTGGTGGCCGGGTCCTGGGGGGCTGCGCCGGTGAGCGCCGCTGATGTGGATCCGGGCTGGGGCAGGAACTCTGCGAGCCCGTGACCAGCCGCTGTTGCGAGTAGATCGGCTGGTGGCGGGGTTCTGGTGGCAGCGGCACCGTCTCGAACGGCTCCGGGCTCGATCAGCCGGGCGATCGCCCGCGCGCAGAGCGCGACGCTGACCGTGACCGCTACTGCCGAGATCTCGGCCACCGCTCAGGTGCAAGGCGTCCAGACGTTGTATTCCAATCGAAGCAGGAGGAATTGTGCGGAATTTGATTTCTCGTATTGCGTGTGCCGTGGCTGGCGTTGGGGCGATGGCCGTGATGGTCGCGCCGCAGGCCCAGGCGGCACCTGTGTCCGATGGGCCGTCAGTTGTCTCGGGGGCGGGGGTGGCGACCCGGCTTCCGGCGGGTGCGGTGCCCGGTCACTGGACCGTCGACCGCCAGGCTCCCGCTCCGACGCTTCCCCAGGGGGCGCCCGCCACGAAGGCCGCGACGATCCCGCAGACCCCGGGCACGGCCGAGAGTGACATCACCCTGGAGGTCCGCGACGTGCGGTACGCGGGGCAGGTCTGCGGGACCGGAAGGGTCGACATGGTCACCGGCCCCGGTCCCATGACCCTGACGCTGACCCAGAGCAGGGCGATAGCGAGCACCTGGTCGGCGAGCGTGACGATCCCTGCCTGGAAGGTCTCCACCCAGGTCGGGTTCAGTGTGACCGACACGGCCACCCGCACCGAGTCCGGGTCGTACGCCGTTCCGGCCGGCAAGTTCGGTTATCTGGAGGCCTACCCCCTGTACGACCTCTTCTACTACGACATCTACAGCCGTGCCGTCACCGACCACTGGGTCGGCAACGGCAGCGCGCAGCACCCGGTAGGCTTCTGCTACAACGCCTGGTCGAATTAGAGGAAGTCGGTATGAGGCGCCCTTTCCGGTTCGCGGGCGCGACGGTTCTCCTGGCCGCCGCAGTCCTGGCGACGGCATGCACCGGTGACGGGAAGACATCCCCTGGAAGAGACGCCTCATGGGCCCTGGAGGGGCTGGCCGCCGTACCGGCGGGCCTGCCCCTCCAGGGCAGTATCGATGCACCTCCCGCCAAGGGCACCGCCAAGATCCTCGGCATCGCGAGAGTGGAGGAAGTCGACGTGGTCCTCGCAGTCAGGAACGGCTCCTGCGAGGTCTCGTTCCTGACGGTCCCACCCACCGAGGCGACGCCTACAGTGCGCGGTTTCGTCGGATCGCAGCGTCCTTCCGGCAGCGTCCATTCGGATGTTCACCAAGGATTTCCCGGCAACGTTCTCGCCGGAAAATACACCCAGGCGTCCGCGCAAATCCCGCCGTTCTCGTTTGTAGCCGTCGGATGCTCCCAAAAGGCAATGGCGGTGAGAATTGAGGGTGCGGGTGCCTCGGTCGAAGACGGAAGCAGGGCGGGGGACTCACTGAGAGCATGGCGGGACGGCCAGGACATGGTCCTGACCGTCGGGAATCCTGAGGCGATCCACCGACCGGAACCCGGTCCCACCTCCTGACGACGCCAGGAGCGGACCGAGGATGCCCGCTCCACGCGGCGGGCACCCTCGGTCCGCTCCTGGGCCACCTCGCCGAGAACGTCCTCGTCCAGGTCCTCGAACGCCTCCGCCCACCGCGCGGCCACCAGCCACTGATGGCCGGCCAGCAGGCTCTGCAGCCCGTCGTCGACCGACTCCTGCGACCAGGGAAGCGGGGACCGCGGGGCCCGGCCCACGACGGCGAAGGCCCGCCTGGCGACGCGTGGCCCCAACCCGGCACCGCGCCGAGGGCGGGGAGAGGAAACGCTGCTCACCCCCGCTCCAACGCCGACGACCCGGGATTCGTCACCCCGGCCGCGAACGCCCAGCCCGTGACTGCACGGCGTCCCGATGCCGCACAGCCCGGCCGCTGGCACGCCCGCACGAAGGTCCACCGGCGCCGGCCCGGCGTGCGGCCCGAGTGCATCTCATGAAGTCCGCCATGCCGGTGCTCCCGTAGGCGGTGCGCGCCACAGGCAATGGGAACTGGCGCGCACCGCCCTGACCCCGATCCTCCCAGGACCAGGAGACCGAGCGGCCGGGCGAGGTCACGCCGTTCCGGCGCCGGCACTTGGTCTACGTGGCCCACCTGCCCGGCTACCTGGTGGAGGCCGTCGCGGCGGTCGAGCAGGACGACCCCGGCCAGGCACCGGTGGTGTGGCTGTCGGCGGCCGCCGCGGCCGGCCTCCGCCTGTACCCGGACGTCGGCGCGGTCCTGCGCGAGGCCGTCCCGACCGCGGCCACCGCCGCGCAGCTCCTCGCGGCCGGCGCGCGCCGCACCACCAATACCCGTACCTGCGAGGACTGCGGCGCCCACCCCGAGACGCCGTGCACCCTGGCCGCAGACGGCCGGGCCCTGTGCGGAACCTGCGCCCACATCACCCGCCTGCGCACCCGCCAGGCCGAGGCCCGCGCCGCAGCCCAGGACGTCGCCGAGACCGCCTACCGCCTCCTGGCCGACGAGCACCTGGCCGTCCTCCAGATCGACTACACCCCCGGCGAGCCCACCGCCGCCGGAACGCCCCGCCCGCCGGCCGCCGCCCGCCTCACCGCCATCGACCGCACCGGCACCGACCTCTACGACCGCACCGTGCGCCTGACCGGCCCCCGCACCCCCCGGCGCCCCTGAGCTTGTCATTTATCCAGTCGTCGGGGTTTGGTGCCCTTCTTGTGGTGGGTGGGTCTGGTGTATGCCTCGCCGGTGGCGAGGACTTTGCCCACGTCGTGACGGGTTGCCGAACGGCTGTTTCTCGAACCGAGCGGGCGCCCTGGCCCCGGCCGGGAGGGTTTGGGTGCGCGCGCTGGCGTTGGGGTCTGTGCGTGGAGGTTCCTGAACCCCCGTCTGACCCGGGCCGGGGTGAGCCTGCTCGACTCGGACCGCTTCTCCCACGGCCGGCGGAGGTCGGCGGCCAAGGGGCGGGCGAGCCGGAGTCGGGTGTGTGCCGCGATCACGAGCCACGTCCACCGATCGGCGGCCTGCGGACTGCGAAGGCGGGGCTTCGTCCAGCCCAGGGTCTGCTTGAACAGGCGAAACGTGTGCTCGATATCGAACCTGTGGAGGAACGAATGCCAGCACCGGTCGACGTCGGCGGGAGCGGCTCCGGTGCCGGACCACCAGAGACAGACCGGCTTGTTGACCCCGCCGCTGGGCAGCTTCTCCACGCTCAGGCGGATGACGGTGCCCTCGATGACCGGCAGTTCGTCGGCGTGGTCGAGCCAGGCCCCGCGCCGGGTGAGCCTGGGGTGGAGCCGGTCCCAGGCCCGCGCGGTGGCCTTGCCGTAGAGGCGGGTGTCGGTGACGGTCACCGCCTGCTGGGCACTCCACGTCGCGGGCTGGCCGAAGACGAACTCGCCGCCGTGTCGGTGTCGGGGACCGGCTCGGCATGCTGACGCGGGACGGTCACCGTCCCGGTGCGTTCCCGGTACAGGGCGAGCGCGGCCAGACCGCGGTCGAAGGCGCTCGGCTTCCCGGCGCCGGCCTTCCTCCGACCCACCGCACCGTCCTGCCCGGCCGGGGCCGGGAGCGGCTCGACACCGAGTGCGTCGTGCGCGCCTTCTTCGAGGGGAGAGCTCGCCGTCATGGCCTGGGTCGACGGCGCCGGCTGGCGGGCTGGCGGCCCCGGGAGGGCGGCGCGCGCCAGCTACGAGGCTGCGGTTGCCAAGGTCCTCACCTCTACGGTCTGTCCGTCACCGAGCCCGAGAAGGCCGCGCTGAACTCGATGCTCGGCACCTGTGCGTAGCCGCCTGTCCGTCCCGGCTGGCCCGCCGGTGTCCGGGTGGGTGGGCCGGTCCGGTCGAAGTTGGCTTTGCCCTGCGAGAGCCCCCGAGCGGGCCCTACGGTGTCCGCATCGGCAGGGCCGCACGGTCGTGTACTGGAAGGGACGGGTCTGATGGATGTTCCGCTGGCGGACGCGGTCGCGGCGGTGCGCGACGAGCTGTTGGAGGCCGCCGCGCGGCCGGGTGACGATCCGCGGCTGGTGTTCGCGGTCGGGCCGGTGGAGATGGAGTTCGAGGTCGAGCTGCGCGCCGACGCCAAGGCCAAGGGCGAGTTCAAGCTCCGGGTGGTCGGCGCGGAGGCGCAGGCGGGCGTCTCCCGGGGCCGTACCCACCGCATCGCCTTCACCCTGGCCTCCAAGCGCCCGGACGGCGGCGACCTGCTGGTCCGCTCCGCCGCGCCGGGCCCGGAGGGCCCCGGTGACAGCAGCGAGCGCATCGACGACTGAGGACCGAACCCGCGGCCGGTATCTCTTGGTCCGGCTGCGGCACATGCTGTTTCGCAGGGCCGGACGGTAGGGGGCGGCGGTGGAGCGGGTACGGCTTGCCGGGGTGAACGGGCCGGGCGGGCGGGGATCGGGGTACGCGGTCGGCGGCAGACTGGTCCTGACCTCCGTGCACGTCGCCGGACCCGTCGGCACCAGGGTGAAGGTGTTCCACCCGGCTGGCACCGGCACTGCGCAGGGCCGGGTCGTGTGGGCCGGTACTCCGGGCGGGCGCGACGACGCGGCGCTGGTCCTCGTCCACGACAGCGTCCACTGGCAGCCGCCTACCGCTCCGGTGCGCTGGGGCCGGACCGTCACCGACCGTCCCGGAACCCCGTGCGAGACCTGGGGCATCCCCGACGTCGCCCAGCGGCCGGGCCGGGCCGTGGAGGCCGAGCAGCTGCGCGGCCGCCTCAATCCGGGCACGGGCTTCGTGAGCAACCAGCAGGTCGTCGACCTCGACCAGTCTGCACCGGTGTGGCGGGTGGACGGCACGTCGCCGTTCGCCGGGCTGTCCGGGGCGGCGGTGTTCTGTGACCGGCTCCTGACCGGCGTCGTCGCCGCCGACCGCGCCCACTCCGCCCACGGCCGGCTGAACGCGGTACCCGCCTACGTCCTCCACCATGACCCCGGTTTCCGCGCCGCCCTCGCCGAATGGGACGTCGGCCCGAGCGGCGGGCTGCAGGCGGTCGAGTTCCAGGACCTCGCCGACCGTGCCCAGGACCCCGACCGCGCCCGGCGCCTGCCCTCACCCGCGGCGCTCCTCCAGGCCCGCCACCAGATCGTCCCCTTCCACGGCCGTGACGGCCTCCTCGGCGAACTGACCGCCTGGTGCCGGCTGGGCGGGTTCGGCGCCTGGCTCCTGCACGGCCCCGGCGGGCAGGGCAAGACCCGCCTCGCCCACCATCTCGCCCACCTGCTAACCGCCGACGGCTGGGCCGTCCTGTGGCCGCGCACCACCGCCCGCGCGGAACAACTGCGCGACCTGCGGCACGCCGTCAAACCGCTGCTGGTCGTCCTCGACTACGCCGAGAGCCGCACCGAGCAGATCGCCGCCCTCGTCGAAGCCGCCGCCGACCACCTCGCCGGCGCTCCGCTCAAGCTCCTCCTCCTCGCCCGTACCGACGGTGACTGGTGGCAGCAGGCCACCACCGCCACCAGCCTCGCCGAGGACCACCTCACCACCGCCCGCACCCACCTCCTCACCCCCCTCGACGACACCCCCGCCAGCCGCGAAGGCCAGTACCGCGACGCCGTCCAAGCCCTCGCCGGCACTCTCGCGCATGTCGACGGTCTGCCCGCCCGCGACTGGCCCGCCCTCGCCCGCACCCTGCACCCGCCCCGGCTCGACCACGGCGCCTACGGCAACGCCCTCACTCTCCACATGACCGCCCTCGCCGACCTCCTCGACACCGCCGAGCCCCGCCCCCCGGAACGGACCCGGCCCGGAGAACGGGGCGCTGTTGGTCAGGAGGCCGACCTCGTCGAGGACCGCCTCCTCACCCACGAACGCCGCCACTGGCGCCAGACCGTCCTCGCCACCGCCCCCGCCCTCAGCCTCCGCACCCTGGAGACCGCGCTCGCCGCCGCCCACCTCGTCGGCGCCGCCGACCGCGAACAGGCCGACCGGCTCTGGCAGCACCTGCCCGCCCTCGAAGGCCAGACCCGCGACCGCCGCGACCGCGTCACCGTCTGGCTCGGCACCCTCTACCCCCTCCCCGCCGCCGTGCGCGGCGGACCGCCCTGGGGCACCTTCCAGCCGGACCGCCTCGCCGAACGCCACATCGGACGCGCCCTCGAAGCCGACCCCACCCTCGCCGACCACCTCCTCGACGGCGCCGACGACACCCAGACCGAACGACTCCTCACCGTCTACAGCCGGGCCGCCGCCCACCCCGCATTCCAGGGCCGCCTCGACACCCACCTCACCGACCTCTGCCTGCGCCACCACCAGCGGATCGCGGGCCATGTCATCACCACCGCGACCCGCACCGGCCACCCCCAGCCCCTGATCACCGCCCTTGACACCATCACCACCCGCCCCGACACCCTTCACTCGCTTCTTGAACTCCACGACATCCTTCCCCCCACCAGCCAACGCCTCGCCGCCACCGCCGTCCGCCTCACCCAAGCCATCACCAACCACTACCGCGCCCTAGCCGACGCCAACCCCGGCGGCGACCATGCGCCCGACCTAGCTGCAGCCCTGTTGAACTTCTCCATCAGGCTGGGCG
>NZ_JBHVER010000234.1:7853-11317 GCF_042802195.1 Kitasatospora sp. NPDC057500
AGGTTGGCCGACGCGAGGAGAGTCTGGTCGCCGTCCAGGAGGCCGTCGGCCATTACCGAACCCTCGCCGAGACCAACCCCGATGCGTACCTGCCCGACCTCGCCCTGGCCGTCAACAACCTCTCCATCAGGCTGGGCGAGGTTGGCCGACGCGAGGAGAGTCTGGTCGCCGTCCAGGAGGCCGTCGGCCATTACCGAACCCTCGCCGAGACCAACCCCGATGCGTACCTGCCCAACTTCGCCATGGGCCTCAACAACCTCGCCGTCAAGCTGGGCGACGTGGGTCGGCGGGAGGAGGGTTTGGCCGCCGTCCAGGAGGCCGCCGGCCACTTCCGCACCCTCGCCGCCGCCAACCCGGACGCCTACCTGCCCGACCTCGCAGGGGCCGTCAACAACCTCGCCATCGGGCTGGGCGAGGTTGGCCGACGCGAGGAGGGTCTGGTCGCCGTCCAGGAGGCCGTCGGCCATTACCGCACCCTCGCCGCCGCCAACCCGGACGCCTACCTGCCCGACCTCGCGATGGCCCTCAGCAACCTCTGCAGCTACCTCATCCGGAGGGGCCGGAGTGAGGAGGGGCTTTCCGCCGGCCAGGAGGCCGTCGCCCACTACCGTGTCCTCGCCGGGACCAATCCGGACGCCTACCTGACCCGCCTCGCCAGCGCCCTCAACAACCTCGCCCTCGCTCTCGGCGAGACGGGACGGCACGAGGAGGGGCTGGCGGCCAACCGAGAAGCCGTTGCCCACTGCCGTACCCTCGCCGCCGCCGACCCGGACACCCACCTGCCCCACCTCGCCAGCGCTCTCAACAACCTCGCCGGCCGCCTCGGTGAGGTAGGTCGGCACGAAGAGGGGCTTGCCGCTGGCCGAGAGGCCGTCGGGATCCGCCGCATCCTGGCCAAGGCCACTGTGGATGTCCACCTACCCGACCTCGCCCACGCCCTGGGCAAGCTCTCTGCCCGGCTACGGACGGGGGGACTGCTCGAGGAGGGGCTTGCCGCCAGCCTGGAGGCCGTCGCCCACTACCGCACCCTCACCACTGCCGACCCGGACACGCACCTGCCCAATCTTGCCGGCGCCCTCAACGACCTCGGCAACGCTCTCGGCGCGGTGGGACGGCACGAGGAGGGGCTGGATGCGGCCCAAGAAGCCGTCGCGTGCTTCCGCACCCTCACCACTGCCGACCCGGACACGCACCTGCCCAATCTCGCCGTCGCGCTCAACAGCCTCTGCCTCCGGCTGCGGGAGGTGGGACGCCGTGCGGAGTGTCTCGCTGCCGGCCAAGAAGCCGTCGCGCGCTTCCGTCCCCTCGCCGCGGTCAATCCGGGCGCCTATCTGTCTCAACTCGCCATGTCCCTCAACAGCCTCGCCCTCGCCCTCGGCGAGGTGGGACGGCACGAGGAGGGGCTGGCCGCCAATCAAGAGGCCGTCGCCCACTACCGAACCCTCGCCGCAACCAATCCCCTCGCGCACCTCCCTCACCTTGCCGGAGTTCTCAACAACCTCGCCGATGCCCTCGGCGAGGTCGGACGGCACGAGGAGGGGCTGGCGGCCAACCGAGAAGCCGTTGCCCACTGCCGTACCCTCGCCGCAACCAACCCAAATGCCCACCTGCCGGAGCTCGCCCGTATCCTCAGCGATCTCTCCAAGCGGCTCGCCGAGGCAGGTAAGTGGGAAGACTGCCTCACCACGGGCCGCGAAGCAGTCGCCCACTACCGCACCCTCGTCACAACCAGCCCGGACACCCATCTACCCGAACTCGCCCGCACACTCAACAACCTCTCCGTCGCGCTCGGTGCGGCGGGCCAGCGCAAGGAGAGCCTGCGCACGGTGCAGGAGGCCGTCGAGATCTGGCAATTCCTGGTCCGCGTCAACCCCGACCGCTTCAGACCATCATTGGACAACTCCTTGCGAACAGCCGCTTGGCTCACGGGACTCCGGCCATAGCGAGGCGGGCTGGGCACCGCAAACAGCATCAGCAGAGAGTGGCCTTTTTCGCGACTCGTGGTTCTGGCCCAACTTCAGTTGAGCCAGAATCTGAGAACGAAGAGCGCTTGTTGGTGAGAGCTTTGGCAGCACGAGGTGGCTGATGGGCCCTCGAATGTTGATGAGAAGTAGGAACGGTTCCAGTGCCTGGGAATGGTGGTGACGCCGACTTGGGGCGTCCGTGTCCTTCGCTGGGTGAGTCTGATCGAGATGGTTCCAGGGCAGGTCGAGCTCGTTGTTCAGGGGGCAGGGGCGTCGGCGGCCTCTGTCCGGTTGTTCGACTGGTCCCGGGCGGAGTACGAGGTCGCCTTTGCTGTGGAGGCCATCGATGACGGATTGCGGGCACGGCTTGAGACCGTGACTGTGACTGTCTGGGACAGCATGGGCGAGTTCTTCGATGGCCTCGCGCGCGACTTCCGTGGTTGGGAGGGTGAACGGGTCTGGGTCACCAATCACCTGGTCGTGACAGCGACGTTCGGCTCGGGCGGTCATGTGTATCTGGGCTGGACCCTGCGATCCGGCTTCTTCCCGGGCGACTGGAGCTGCACCGTGACGACCGTGATCGAGGCCGGCGAAGGGATGACGGCCGTCGCCGCAGACCTGCGGGAATTCCTGCGCGAGGAGTAGGACGTCGGCGGTCGGCCCGTCCCGGGCACTTTCTCAGCCGACGGCTTGCTGTTCGGCTCGGGCGCGGGTGCTGGCGAGCCGGTAGGAGTCGGTGCCGCTCTCGATGATGGTGCCGTTGAAGGTGCAGGACGGCGACCTGACCGGCTCGGACAGTCGGGGGTGCCTGCGGGCGGCTGCCGGGGGTGGGCGAGGTCGGTGGTGGCGCGGCGTGGGTGGGGCAGCAGGAGTTCCTCGCCACGGGCCAGGGCCGCGGTGTGCCGGTACAGCTGCCGGCCTGCGGTCTTCGACAGGCCGCAGGCCGGGTCGCCGACGAGCGCCTGGGCGGCGGGTTCGGCCTCGGCGGCCGCGAACGCACCGTCGCCCTGCCCCTGGCCGGGGCCCGGTACGGCGGCGGGTTCGGCCTCGGCGTCCTCGGGGGTGACGGGGCGGGACCGGACCGGTCCGGGGCGGGTGTCCGGGGCGCCGTCGGCGGAGACGACGGTGAGCCGTGCTCCGGTCGCCGTGGGCGTCTGCCGCGCCCCCGGGGGCCCCGTCGCCGCCGCTGGGGTCGGGCTTCGCCCCGGTCGTGGTGGCGCCGGTGGGCTGCCTGCCGGCCCCGCCCGGAGCGCTTTCCACCGGGCCGTCGAGTGCCGCTGGCCGGGAGCTGGAGCGGCGGGTGGGGAGGAGTTCGTCGTAGGCGGTGGTGGTGGCCAGGGGACGGGTGTCCGGGGGAAGGGCGGCCCGGACCTGGACCGGCTCGGCGGCCGGTGCGCGGTCACGGCCTAAGAGGTCGTTTTATCCCGATGTTTTATCCCTAAATCAGCTACTTGATCTGGGATGTCGGGTCGCGCCATGAGATGGTGTTCTCGCCGGTGA
>NZ_JBHVER010000235.1:0-11207 GCF_042802195.1 Kitasatospora sp. NPDC057500
CCCCACCGGGGAGGGCCGCCCCCGCGGCGCTCCCCGGGAGGGCCTAGGACCCCGGGCCCGGGCCCCGCCGGGCCCGGGACGGACGCGCCGCCCGCGCGCGCGGCGGTAGGTTGGCGTCATGCCCACCGTGCCACGCGACCACCGGCACGCCGGATCGCCGCCCGTCGACCGGATCCCGGTCGGCCCGCCGCCCGACGGCGCCCTGCCCGCCTGCGAACCCTGCCTCGCCGGCATCGAGGCCGTCAGCCAGGCCCTGCTCGCGATGAGCCGCCACCTGGAGGTCCGCGAGGTCCTGCGCCGGATCACCGCCTCCGCCCGCCGCCTGCTCGGCGCCGAGTACGCCGCCCTCGGCGTCCCCGACGACCACGGCGGCTTCGCCCAGTTCGTCGTCGACGGCGTCACCGACGAGCAGTGGAAGGCCATCGGCCCGCTGCCCCGCCAGCACGGCGTGCTCGCCGAGATGTTCCACGAGAGCGGCCCGGTCCGGCTCGACGACGTCCGCGACGCCCCCGCCTTCGGCGGCTGGCCCGACGCCCACCCCGAACTCGGCGCCTTCCTCGGCATGCCGATCGTCGACCCCGACCACGCCGAGGACGAGCCCGCCGCGCTCGGCGTCATCTACCTCGCCAACAAGCACGGCGGCGGCGGATTCACCGACCACGACGAGGAACTCCTGCGGATACTCGCCGCCCACGCGGCGCTCGCCCTCTCCAACGCCCGCCTCTACGAGCGCAGCCGCGAACTCACCCTGGCCGGCGAACGCGCCCGGATCGCCCACGACCTGCACGACGCCGTGTCGCAGAAGCTCTTCTCGCTGCGCCTCACCGCCAAGGCCGCCGCCAAGCTCGTCGACCGCGACCCGGCCCGCGCCCGCGAGGAACTCGCCGAGGTCGCCCGCCTCGCCGCCGAGGCCGCCGACGAACTGCGCGCCGTCGTCGTCGAACTGCGCCCCGCCGCCCTGGAGGAGGACGGCCTGAGCGCCACCCTCGCCTCCCAGGTGCAGGTCCTCGACCGCGCCCACACCGCCGACATCGCCTACGCCGCCGACCGGGTCCGGGCCCTGCCGCAGGCCCAGGAGGCCGCCATGCTGAGGGTCGCCCAGGAAGCCCTGCACAACGCGCTGCGCCACTCCGGCGCCCGCCGGGTCACCGTCACCCTGGCCGGCACGCCCGCCCGCGGAGCCGTGCTGCGGATCAGCGACAACGGCCGGGGCTTCGACCCCGAATCGGTCCGCCGGGCCGGCCGCCACCTCGGCCTGGCCTCGATGCGCGACCGCGCCGCCGCCGTCGGCGGCAGGCTCACCCTGGACTCCGCCCCCGGAAAGGGCACGGTCGTCGAGATGGAGGTCCCCGGTGCCTGACACCGCGCCCGCGATCCGCGTCCTGCTGGTCGACGACCACCAGGTGGTCCGCCGCGGCCTGCGCACCTTCCTGGAGGTGCAGGACGACATCGAGGTGGTCGGCGAGGCCGCCGACGGCGCCGAGGGCGTCGACCGGGCCCGCGCCCTCGACCCCGACGTGGTGCTGATGGACCTCAAGATGCCCGGCGTCGACGGCATCGAGGCGCTGCGCACGCTCAAGGAGGAGGGCAGCCGGGCCCGGATCCTGATCGTCACCAGCTTCACCGAGCACCGCACCATGGTCCCCGCGCTGCGGGCCGGCGCCGCCGGGTACGTCTACAAGGACGTCGACCCGGAGGCGCTGGCCGGTGCGATCCGCTCGGTCCACGCCGGCCATGTGCTGCTCCAGCCCGAACTCGCCGAGGCGCTGCTCGCCGACGACGGCCCGCGCCCCCCGCAGGGCCGCGGCGGCACCCTCACCGAGCGCGAGCGCGAGGTGCTCGGCCACATCTCCGACGGCCGGTCCAACCGGGAGATCGCCCGCAGCCTCCACCTGTCCGAGAAGACGGTGAAGACGCACGTCTCCAACATCCTCATGAAACTGGACCTCGCCGACCGCACCCAGGCCGCCCTCTGGGCCGTCCGCCACGGTGAGACGCGCTAGCGCCTACCCCTTCTCGTCCACCAGCGCGTTGTACGCCGCCACCTGGGCCCGGCGGGCCGTGCGCCACAGCGGCGCCAGCACCGCCTGCCGGGCCGCGATCTCCGAGGCGCTCACCGCCGCGCCGTGGCCGCCCGAGGCGATCGACAGCAGCGCCGCCACCTGCCGCGCCGACTCCAGCACCCGCACCGCCCGCGGCGGGTAGCCCGGCGCGAGCAGCTCGTCGTGGCCGCGCCGCCGGTACGCCTCCAGCGCCCGCAGCGCCTCGGGCCCGGCCCCGGCCACGTCCAGCTGCGTCAGCAGCGCGGTCGCCCGGCGCAGCCCGTCCGCGAGCTCGAACTCGGCCTCGTGCAGCGACGGCACATCGGCCGGCGGCGCGTCGTTCACCTCGGAGCAGCGCCACAGCACGATCGCCGACCGGTCCCCGGCCGGGCCGAACACCTCCACCTCGGGCACCAGCCCCAGCGGCGCCCCGACCGCCAGCACCGCCTCGCCGGCCGCCATCGCCCGCTCGTTGAACGGCGCCGGCCCGCTCAGCCCCAGCGGGTGCCCGGCCGACGGAAGCGCCAGCCGCAGGCCCTTCACGCCCAGCACCCGCAGCCGGCCCAGCGCCCAGGTGAGCCCGTGCCGCTCGTCGGGACCGTCCCCGGGAAGACCGGTCACCCGGTGGCTCTCGTCGGCCCCCAGCACCGCCGCGGCGGCGTTGTCGGGCGGCACCAGGCCGACCAGCAGGGCGTTGCCCCAGGCGGCCAGCCGCCCCGAACGGGGCTCTTCGTACGGATTGTCGGCAGGAGTGGCGAGCATCCGGCCAGCCTACGGAATCGGCGGCCATCCGCGTGGCGTAGGTTTGCCCATGCGTGTGCGGCGCACCCACTCCGTGCCCACCGGCCGCCGGAGTGGGCCGCCCGCCCGCACCGACGGCCGAGATATCTGTTTTTTGGGGAAGGCGTAGGCATGAGCGACGTGCTGGAGCTGGTGGACGTTTCCGTGGTCCGGGAGGGGCGCGCGCTGGTCGACCAGGTCTCGTGGTCCATCTCCGAGGGAGAGCGCTGGGTCATCCTCGGCCCGAACGGCGCCGGCAAGACCACCCTGCTGCAGATCGCCTCCTCGTACCTCTTCCCGACCGCCGGCAAGGTCACCGTCCTCGGCGAGAAGCTCGGCGAGGTCGACGTCTTCGAGCTGCGCTCGCGGATCGGCCTGGCCGGCGCCGCGATGTTCGACAAGCTGCCCGCCGAGCAGACCGTGCTCCAGACGGTGCTCACCGCCGCGTACGGCATGACCGTCACCTGGCAGGAGACCTACGAGCAGTCCGACGAGTCCCGCGCGCTCGCCCTGCTCGACCGCCTCGGCATGGCCGGCCTGACCGACCGCCGCTTCGGCACCCTCTCCGAGGGCGAGCGCAAGCGCACCCTGATCGCCCGCGCGCTGATGACCGACCCCGAGCTGCTGCTGCTCGACGAGCCGGCGGCCGGCCTGGACCTCGGCGGCCGCGAGGACCTCGTGCGCCGCCTCGGCGCCCTGGCCCAGGACGAGTTCGCGCCGGCCATGGCGATGGTCACCCACCACGTCGAGGAGATCGCCCCCGGCTTCACCCACGTCCTGATGATCCGTCAGGGAAAGGTGCTGGCCGCCGGCCCGATCGACACCGAGCTGACGGCCCGCAACCTCTCCAAGTGCTTCGGCCTGCCGCTCACCCTGGAGCGCCACGGCGACCGCTGGTCCGCCCAGGGCCTGCCGCTGGGCTGACCCCGCATCGGCTCCGGGCGGACCCGGCGGGACCCCTGCCGGGACCCCGCCGGGGCGCCCGCGCGGGTCCGCCGAACCGCGTCGAACCGGAACCGGTCGCACGTGCGACCGGTTTCCGCCCCTCCACCTGCGGGAACTGACCGCCTCGAAGGCCCTTCCCTCCCTAGGATGGACACGTGGACAGCTGGATCTGGTGGCTTCTGGTCGCCGTCGGCCTCGGCATACCGTTGGTGATCACGGCGATGCCGGAACTCGCCATGTTCGCGGTCGGCGCGCTCGTCGCGGCCGGCGTCGCGGGACTGGGCGCCGACCCGGTCTGGCAGGTCCTGACCTTCGTCGCGGCCTCGGTCGCGCAACTGGTCGTCGTCCGCCCGATCGCCTACCGGGCACTGCGGAAGGGCCCGCAGATCAAGATGGGCATCGAGGCGCTCAAGGGCGCCACCGCGGTCGTCGCGGAAAGGGTCGACGCGGAGGGCGGCCGGATCAAGCTCAACGGCGAGATCTGGTCGGCCCGCGCGCTCCACCCCGAGCAGGTGTACCAGCCGGGGGAGCAGGTCGACGTCGTCGAAATCCAGGGCGCGACCGCCCTGGTCGTCTAGGGGAGAGTCCGTGGAACCCGTCCTTATCGTCCTGGTCGTCCTGGTCGTGGTGGCCTTCATCGCGCTGATCAAGACGATTCAGGTCATCCCACAGGCCAGCGCCGCGATCGTGGAGCGCTTCGGCCGCTACACCCGGACGCTCAACGCCGGCCTGAACATCGTCGTCCCGTTCATCGACCGCGTCCGCAACCGCATCGACCTGCGCGAGCAGGTCGTGCCGTTCCCGCCGCAGCCGGTGATCACCCAGGACAACCTGGTCGTCAACATCGACACGGTCATCTACTACCAGGTCACCGACGCCCGGGCGGCCACCTACGAGGTCGCCAGCTACATCCAGGCGATCGAGCAGCTCACCGTCACCACGCTGCGCAACATCATCGGCTCGATGGACCTCGAATCCACCCTCACCTCCCGCGAGGTCATCAACGCCGGCCTGCGCGGGGTGCTCGACGAGGCCACCGGCAAGTGGGGCATCCGGGTCAACCGCGTCGAGCTGAAGGCGATCGAGCCGCCGACCTCCATCCAGGACTCGATGGAGAAGCAGATGCGCGCCGAGCGGGACAAGCGCGCCGCGATCCTCACCGCCGAGGGCAACCGGCAGTCCCAGATCCTGCGCGCCGAGGGCGAGAAGCAGGCCGAGGTCCTCAAGGCCGAGGGTGAGGCCCAGGCCGCGGTGCTGCGCGCCGACGGTGAGGCCGCCGCGATCCGGACCGTCTTCGAGGCGATCCACCAGGGCGACGCCGACCAGAAGCTGCTCGCCTACCAGTACCTGCAGACCCTGCCCGAGCTGGCCAAGGGCGACGCCAACAAGCTCTGGATCATCCCCAGCGAGGTCGGCGACGCGCTCAAGGGCCTCGGCGGCGCGTTCACCGGCCTGACCGGCAACGGCGGCGGTGCCAACGGCAGCGCGGTGGCCGCCCCCAGCGCCGCCCCCGCCGCCCCGCCGGCCTCCACCCAGGTCCCGATCGACCCGGCCGCCGGCCCGCGCCCGCTGGACACCGACACCAAGGGGTCCGCGCGGCCCCGGATCGACCCGCTGCGCGAGTACCGCAAGAGCGACCCGGAGTGACCGGACCGTCGTCCCGCCGAGGGCCCGCCCCCGTACCGCACGGGGCCGGGCCCTCGGGCGTACCGGCCCCGGTTGTGTCGTACGTCCCGAATGGCGGGCGCCCCTGGAACCCCCGCCGGTCCGTCCGGCATGATCACCGCGACAGGACCCCAACGGGAGGTGGCTCATGACGGTCTGGGAGTCGATCGCCGTCCTGGTGGCAGGCGTCGGCGCCGGAATGATCAATGTGATCGTCGGATCCGGCACCCTCATCACCTTCCCGGTGCTGCTGGCCGTCGGCCTCCCGCCGGTCACCGCCAACGTCTCCAACTCCTTCGGCCTGGTGCCCGGCTCGCTCAGCGGAGTGATCGGCTACCGCCGCGAGCTGGCCGGGCAGCGCGCCCGGCTCGTCCGGTTCGGCACCGCCTCACTGCTCGGCGGCGTCCTCGGCGCCTACCTGCTGATCGAGCTGCCCAGCGCCGCCTTCGACGCCGTCGTCCCGGTGCTGATCCTGCTCGCCCTCGTCCTGGTGGTGCTGCAGCCCCGGGTCGCCCGGGCCGTCGCCGCCCGCCGCCGCCCCGACGGCGACCCGCACGGCGGGGTGCTGCTGCTCGCCGGCATCTTCCTCACCGGCGTCTACGGCGGCTACTTCGGCGCCGCCCAGGGCGTGCTGCTGCTGGCCCTGATGGGCATGCTGCTCCAGGAGGACCTGCAACGGATCAACGGGGTCAAGAACGCCCTCGCGATGATCGTCAACAGCGTCGCCGCACTGTTCTTCCTCTTCACCTCGACGGTGAACTGGGCCGCCGCCGGCCTCATCGCGATCGGCTCGCTGGTCGGCGGGATGATCGGCGCCAGGGTCGGCCGCAGACTGCCGCCGCAGGCGCTGCGCGCCGTCATCGTGGTCGTCGGCCTCGCCGCGGTGGTCAAGCTGCTCACCGACTGAGGACCCGTTCCGAGGTGTCGCGGGCCCCCGACGGCCCGGCCTCTATATCGTCCTACCCGTGCGCGTTCGGCGCGCACGATCCGTGTGCACGCTCCGCGTGGACCGACAGCGACCGGCGACAGGAGTGGGCCGATGAGCCGCGAACGGCTGACCGAGGACGAGATCACCGCCGGGCTGGCCGGCCTGCCGCACTGGACGCGCGAGGGCGACACCATCGTCCGCACCGCCGACGCCCCCGACTTCCCCGCCGGAATCCGGGTGGTCGCCGCCGTCGCCGAGGCCGCCGAGGCGATGGACCACCACCCCGACATCGACATCCGCTGGCGCACCCTGCGCTTCGCCCTCTCCACCCACAGCGCCGGCGGCCTCACCGCCCTCGACCTCGGCCTCGCCGCCCGGATCGACGAGGCCCTGGCCGCCGAGTCCGCCGGCTGACGCCCCGCGGAACCGTCCCCTCCGGGCCGCTCCGGGCGCCGTGAGATGCTGGCTGCCGCAGCGAAGGCGGCCGGGAGGGACGGAACGGATGACGCAGGGACCCCTCGGCGACGGCCACGCCCAGCCCTGGTACCCGCAGCAGCCGGCCTGGCCGGGAGAACAGGGCGAACACGGCCAGGGCGCCCCCTACCTCGCGTACGACCCGTACAACCCCTACGGCCAGGCGCCGCAGCAGCCCGACGCCTACGTCCCGGACGCCCATGCCCCGGACGGGTACGGCTACGACGGGCAGCACCAGCAGCCGTACGACCACCAGCAGCAGTACGCGCCGTACGTCGTCGTCCCGCAGCAACAGGCGGGGGAGGAGCTGTACCTGCCCGCCGGTGCCGAGTACACCGACGACGGCTATGTGCACCTGGAGCCGGAACCCGGACCGGAGCCCGACCCCGCCCCCGAACCCGCCCCGGCGGCCACCGCACCGGCCCCCTCCCGGCGCGCCGCCCGCGCCGCCCGGCCCGGCCTCGCCGGGCGTGCCCGCGCCGCCGCGGACGCGGTCGTCGCGGCCGAGCACACCCCCGGCCGGCGCGCCCTGCTGATCCGCAGCGGCGCCGGCCTCGCCGCGCTCGGCGTCCTGGTCGCGGCGGGCCTGATGGTGGGCGCCCAGGACGGCGGCGACTCCGCAGCCGACGCCTCCGGCGGCGATCCGGGCTTCGCCGCCGCCCACACCCGGGCCTGGACCGCCCCGGCCGACGCCGGCCGGCCCGGCGGCGACGACACCCTCGTCGGCAGCTGGCTGCTCGACGGCGCGGTGGTGCGCGCCGACGCCTCCGGCGTGCGCGCGTACGGCGCGACGGACGGCAAGCCCGTCTGGGCGGTGGAGCCGCCCGCCGCCGGCGCCGTCCCGTGCGGCCTGTCGCCGACCGTCAACCGGGCCGGACTCGGCGCCGTGCTGTTCCGGCCCCAGGCCGACCCGAAGAGCCCCTGCTCACTGGTCGCCGCCGTCGACACCAAGGACGGCCGGACGGCCTGGAGCAAGCCGCTCACCGACGCCGAGGGCGCCTACGGCGCGCGCGTCGGCGTCACCGACGACAAGGTGATCGCGATCGGCGACAGCCGCGCCGTCGCCTGGCAGTCCACCGACGGCGCGGACGTCTGGCAGTACACCGGGCAGGGCAAGTTCTGCACCCTCTCCGGCGGCGTCTCCGGCACGACCGTCCTGGTCGCCAGCACCTGCGCCGACTCCACCCCCGTCGACCAGGCCGTCGCGCTGAACACCGCAGACGGCAAGGTCACCTGGTGGCGCGGCCTCGACAACCGGCCGAAGACCGCGACCGTGCTCTCCGCCGAGCCGTCCGTCCTGCTCACCACCGGCGACAAGCCCGAGGACGACCGGGTGTTCGCCTGGAGCCCGGCCGGCGACCCGGCAGCCGAGATCCCGGTCGCCGACGCCGACGGCCGGCTGGACGTCGCCCACGGATCGTTCTCGGCCACCCCCGGCGTCTTCTTCCACGACCGCACGATGGTCACCACGGTCACCCCCGCCGCCTCGGCGAACGCCGCCGGCGGGCCGGTCGCGGTGGTCGGCTACGACCTGGACACCGGCAAGCAGCGCTGGCGGACCACCGCCCGGGAGAAGGGCGCGGCCCGGGCCGTCGGCGTGGACGGCGGCGCACTGGTGGTCGCCGTCGACGAACGCCTCGACCAGCCGGCGCACCTCAGCCGCTTCGCCCTGGACGGCGGGCAGGAGACGGTCGGCGGCGGCTTCCCGCCCGGCACCGGCTCGCTGCTGGTCTCCGGCCGCGTCCTGATCGGCGGCGGCCGGGTCGTCGCCGTCCCCGAGCACTCGACCAACTTCGGCACCGCGACGGCCTTCCAGGCAAAGGAATGACCACGCGCCGGGCCGGGGACCGACCCCCCGTCGGTCCCCGGCCCGGCTCCCCCTGATTCCCCTTCGCCCCCGGACCGCGGACCCGTGCGCCGGCTCAGGCGGCGGACGGCGCGGGCGTACCGACGGCCTGGGCCGGCAGCCAGTCGGCCAGCTCCCGGAGCTCCGAGACCCGCAGCCCCAGCGCCATCATCAGCGTCGCCTGCGGCGTCGGGACGAACGGCTTGCGGAGCAGCTTCATCCCCGCCTGCTCCGGCGTCCGGTCCGCCTTGCGCTGGTTGTCCTCCGCACAGGCGGCCACCGTGTTCAGCCAGGTGTCCCCGCCACCACGCGACCTCGGCTGAACGTGGTCCACCGTGGTGGCCCGCCGCCCGCAGTAGGCGCACAGGTGCTGGTCCCGGACGAGCACCCCGCGGCGCGACCACGGAGCCTGTTGTCGGAACGGCACCCGTACGTACCGCTGGAGTCTGATCACCCGCGGCACCGGTACGCTCACCCCGGTTCCGCGCACGGTGCGCAGGGGGTGCGCCTGCTCGACCACGGCCTTGTCCTGGAGCACCAGGACCACGGCACGCTGGAGCGACACCGTCGTCAGCGGCTCGTAGCTTGCGTTCAGAACCAGCGTGCTGCGCACCTCGGCCACCCTTCCGCGGGCGTGCCACGGCGGCACGACCGTCCTCACACACGTCACTGCCGCCGCGCGGCGGTGGGACCACTGTGAAGGGGCTCCCGGTCGTCGAACAACGGAATTTCCGGTGTCCCGGAGGGACATGCCCACGTCGGAACGCGGGCCGGTGCGGCGCGTCCGCGCCAATGCGGCGAAAACTCGCTGGCCCCGACCGCGTAGGCTCTACAACGCTGGAGTCGTCCCGCACCGGGGCCCGACCGGACCGGGCCCGCACCGGGTGGGGACGCCCGACCGAAGGAGAAGCGTGACCGTGACGGACATCGTCGACGAGCTGCGGTGGCGTGGGCTGATCGCCCTGTCCACCGACGAGGACGCACTGCGCAAGGCGTTCGCGGACGGCCCGGTCACGTTCTATTGCGGCTTCGACCCGACGGCTCCCAGCCTGCACCTCGGCAACCTGGTCCAGATCCTCACCATGCGCCGCATCCAGCAGGCGGGGAACCTCCCGCTCGGCCTGGTCGGCGGCGCCACCGGTCTGATCGGCGACCCGAAGCCCACCGCCGAGCGCGTGCTCAACGACCCCGAGACGGTGGCCGGCTGGGTGGAGCGCCTGCGCGGGCAGATCTCGCGGTTCCTGGACTTCGAGGGCCCGTACGCGGCGCGCATGGTCAACAACCTGGACTGGACCTCCGGGATGTCCGCGATCAGCCTGCTGCGCGACGTCGGCAAGTACTTCCGGGTCAACAACATGATCGCCAAGGAGGCCGTCGCCCGACGGCTCAACTCCGACGCGGGCATCAGCTACACCGAGTTCAGCTACCAGATCCTCCAGGGCATGGACTACCTGGAGCTGAACCGCCGCTACGGCTGCACCCTGCAGACCGGCGGCAGCGACCAGTGGGGCAACCTCACCGCCGGCACGGACCTCATCCGCAAGGCCGACGGCAAGTCGGTGCACGCGCTGGCCACGCCGCTGATCGTCAAGGCCGACGGCACCAAGTTCGGCAAGACGGAGTCCGGTACGGTCTGGCTCGACCCCGAGCTGACCACCCCGTACGCCTTCTACCAGTTCTGGCTGAACGCGGACGACCGGGACATCCCCAACTTCCTGCGGATCTTCAGCTTCCGCTCGAAGGAGGAGGTCGAGGAGCTGGAGCGCGAGACCACCGAGCGTCCGGCCGCCCGCCTCGCCCAGCGCGCCCTTGCCGAGGAGCTGACCACCCTGGTGCACGGCGCCGACCAGTACGAGCGCGCGGTCGCCGCCTCCAAGGCGCTGTTCGGCCAGGGTGAGCTCGCCGACCTGGAGGCCCCGACCCTGGCCGCCGCGCTTGCCGAGGTCCCGAAGGCCGCGGTCACCGAGCTCCAGTCGGTCGTCGACCTGCTGGTCGCCGTCGGTCTCTCCCCGAGCCGTTCGGCCGCCCGCCGGACGATCAAGGAAGGCGGCGCCTACCTCAACAACGCCAAGGTGACGGACGAGGAGGCGGTGCCGGCCGAGGCCGACCTGCTGCACGGTCGCTGGCTGGTCCTGCGTCGCGGCAAGCGCAACCTGGCCGCGGCCGAGCTGACCAAGTGATCGAATCGGCCGTGATGGCCGAAACACAAGGCCGTTGACCTGCGGCTTTACCCATCAGGGGCGGGATCCAGCCGGATCCCGCCCCTGATGTTTGACGATGTCCTCCAGGTGGCCTAGTGTTGAACGAGTCGCTGAAGCGGCCACCCACTCAGCGAGTCACTGCTCAGAGCATGAATTTCGAGTGACACTCGGAATGCGCTAATGTGGAGGGCGTTGCGGAAAGTGAACCCCGGCCAGTTCGGGGGAATCGGATGAATGAAACTCCGGAAAACGGAGCGGAAAACGTCTGATAAGCTGGAAACACGAAAGAACGAAGCGCCCGGAGGGCCGGTGTGAAAGCCGCCTGA
>NZ_JBHVER010000236.1:0-11197 GCF_042802195.1 Kitasatospora sp. NPDC057500
GGTGGAGGCCAGGCTGTTGGCGTACGACTTGAACGCGGCCTGGGTGCCCGGTCCTGCGACCCCGTCGATCGCGCCGCTGTAGCCCCAGCCGTCCGCGAGCCGCCGCTGGAGGGCCGCCACCGTGCCGGAGCCGACGACCCCGTCGATCGAGCCGTTGTAGCCGTAACCCTCGGCGAGCCGCCGCTGCATCGCCTTCCAGCTGTCGGTGCCCAACTGGCCGTCGATGCCGCCCGAGTAGCCCCAGGAGGCCTTGAGGTAGCACTGGACGTACTTGGCCTGCGTGGTGCTCAGGCCGAGGTTGACCACCGCGTTGAGAGTGGTCCTGGCGCTCACCGACGTGCCCGGGCCCTGGACGGGGGCCGCGGCGCCGACGGTCGCACCCGCCAGGCTCCCCACCGCGATTCCGGCGAGGGCGGTGACCCCGACGAGGGTGCGCGTCAGCAGGTTCGGCTTCGTTCCCATGGTTCTCAACCCTTCTCGACGGCTTCGATGAGGGACGCGGCGGTCGGACGGCGCCGGTTCGGTCCGGTCGCGGCGGACGCGCCGAAGCCGCCCCGTCCTTCCGGTCACGTCCCCGTGCCCCGATGGTGGGTCAGGAGTCCTGCCCGTGGTACCTCGTAGATCCGAGCACCGGTCCCGGGGGCGTCCGTGCAGTCCGGTACCCAGGTGTGCGAGCGCGGCCACTCGTGCTCGCCGAGGTTGCGCCGCTCGCCGACCTGGACACAGCCCAGGAGCCACTGCCGGCCGGGGTCGGTGTAGTAGAGGACGTCGACCAGGCCGGCGCCCTCCTCGTAGGTCTGGCCGTTGTTGTAGACGGACCGGGGCCGCCGCTCGGCGGACCACTCGCAGGCGAGGCCGCCCACGGTCCAGTCCGCGTAGCCGTCCACCCAGGCGCACACCTCGCCGTGGCCGTCCGTCTCGCTGAAGAAGCACACCTGGCCGTGCTCGCAGCGCCCGTAGCCGGTGGGGTCGCCGCCGACGCCGAGGCCGAGCACACCGGCCAGCAGGCCGGTCGCCGCGGCGGCGATCAGCGGACGGCGGTGGCGGCGCAGCACCGGCAGCAGCGGGCGGCGCGGCCGTCGGCCGGCCGCCGCGGTCCGGACCCGCGCCAGCAGCGAGGCGGTGCTGTGCAGGGCCCGGTCCTCGGGGCGGCGGGCCAGGCAGTCGTGGACGATGTCCCGCCACAGCAGCGGCAGTCGGGGCGAGATCCGCAGTTCCTCCTCGCCCCGGGCGTAGCGCACCGCGGCGTCCCGGCGGGCGGCGGGGGTCGCGCCGGGCAGCGGCAGGGCGCCGGTGAGGACGAGGTGGGCGAGGATGCCGAAGGCCCAGATGTCGGCGGTCGGGCGGATCTGCCGGCCGCGTTCGCCGACCTCGGCCCAGAGCAGGTCCGGCGGGGTGTAGTCGGGGGTGGTGAACGGCGGGGCGTAGGCGTGGGTGCCGTCGAGTTCGGCGGCCAGGTTGAAGTCGGCGAGCCGCGCGGTGCCGTCCGGCATCAGCAGCACGTTGCCGGGCTTCAGGTCGCCGTGCACCCAGCCCGCGCGGTGCAGTTGGGCGAGTCCTTCGCAGATCTGGGCCAGCAGGGCGGGGCCGGCCCTGGGCGTGCGGTCCTCGGCCAGCAGGGTGTCCAGCGAGCAGTCCGCCTCCTCCAGCACCAGGACGGTGGCGCCGTCGAGTTCGGGCTGGTCGGGCGCGTCCACGGCGAGGATCTCGTACAGCCGGATCAGCCGTGGTGCGCGGACCCGGCTGAGCACCTCGGTCTCCCGGTCGGCCAGTTCGCGCAGGTGGCGCAGCTGGCGCGGGGTCCGGGTGCCGGTGGGCAGGAACTTGAGCGCGGCACGCGACGGCAGGCCGAGCCTCGGCAGGGCCCGGCGGGCGGCGTACACGCTGCCGAAGGCGCCGTTGCCGAGCAGGCGGTCGACCTTCCAGGCACCGATCCGGTAGCCCTCGGGAACGGGCAGCGCGCCGGAGGCACCGGGCGGCAGGGTCACCGCGCGGTTCCGGGGGCGAGCAGGGCGAGGTCGTCCTCGCGGACCAGGTCGAAGCGCAGGGCGAGGGAGGCCAGCACGTCCTTCTTGCCGACCAGGCGCGGGCCGGACGCCGCGGTGTCCGGTGCCGGCTTGAGGCGCAGTTTGACGGCCAGGTAGTCGATGTTCCACTGGACGGCGGCGCGGTTGGCGCACGGCCAGAGCGGCCGCAGCCGTTCGACGACCTGGTCGACGGTGGGCGGCAGGGCGTGCGGCTCGCCGCGCAGCCGGGGCTCGCAGAGCGCGGCGAGCACCAGGAAGTAGCGCTTGGTGCGGTCGAGCGGGAACGCCAGCAGGGTGGGCTCGCCGCCCGGTCCGCCGAGCGGGTCCGGCCCGGCCGGCGCGTCCCGGTCGGCGTAGTCGTGGCGCGGCGCCCAGACGTCGAGGCTGAGCAGTTCGGACCCGGCGGGCAGGACGATCCGGGCGAACTCGAAGGGGACGGGCGCGGCCAGCCGGCCGGGCGCGACCTTGATGTGCTCGCCCGCGCCCTCCGGGTTCTCCACCACGTAAGTGGAGGTGCGGCTGAGGTTGCTGAGCGTCCAGTACGTGCCGGTGGCCCCGATCTCGCCCGCGGTGCGGGAGACCCCGCTGTGCGGGATGCCCAGGCCGGGTGCGCCGCCCCCCGCGGCGGCCCGGCCGAACCGGAGGTTCTGCCCCGGGGCCAGGTGGAGCCGGTCGGCCGGCTCCATTCCGGGCCCGGGTACCACGATGATGCTGTACATACCGCTTCCCTTCCCCCGTGTGCGGTCCGGGGAAAGGGTAGCGAGCGGAATCAATCGTTCATATAACGATCGGTCGGATACCTTTCGGGTCCGGAATAGAGTCGGCGCCCGGTCGGTTCAGCACTCGCCGCGCCAGTGGAAGGCGTCGATCGTGCGCCCGCCGGCCGGGAAGTCGCCCCGCCCCTCCACCGGGCCGAAGTGCAGGCACTGGCCGCCGCCCTCGCGGAACGTCACCTGGACGTGGTCGTAGCCCGGCTGCTCCGTGCCGTTGTTGAAGTACGAGCGGCGCAGCCCGCAGGTACTGGCGGACTCGTCGCCGGCCGAGCGGCAGACCGTGCCGGTGCCGTCGGGGCCCGAGTAGAAGCAGACGTTGCCGGACGGGCAGTCCTGCCAGTGCTGGGCCGGGTCGCCGGCGCAGTTGCGGCTGGTGACCTTCGGCCAGTACCGGTTCAGGCCGCTGTACTCGACGCCGTCGAAGTGCACCGGCACCCGGTCCTTCTCGTAGGTGAAGTCGCCGGTGGCCGCGTACCGCTGCTCGTAGTGCAGGTGCGCCCACTCGGTGCCGGTGTTGCCGATCCGGCCGATCCGGGTGGACGGCAGCACCGGGTCGCCCTTCTTCACGAAGGCGGCCGGGTCGTCCATCAGGTGGTAGTAGGCCGTGAACCAGCCGTTGCCGTGGCTGATCTGGATGGTGTTGCCCGAGCCGTTGTTCCAGTAGGTGGCGGACACCGTGCCCGCGGCGGAGGCCAGCACCGGCAGGCCGTCGGAGCCGGTGTTGTGCTCCACCACGATGTCCAGCGCCGGGCTGTGGTCCTGGCCGTAGGTGTCCACCTCCCAGGTCGTCCCGCACGGGAACGGCATCTGGAACGGCGGCGGCGCCGGCCGCGCGGTGGCCGCCCCGGCCCCCGGGACGGCGGCGAACGCCGTCAGTACGACTCCCAGGACGGCCGCCAGGACCCCTGACCGCCACCACGCGCGAACGCGGCTTCCCATGCCTGCCCCCTCGTCCGGTGCGCGGCGCCCGGCCGGACGCCGCCGACCGCCATGCTCCGGCCCGGCCGGGGGCCGTACCACCTCGCAACAACGAGGGTGCGCGGGCCGGCCCGGGGGCTACTTGGTGGGGCGGGGGGCCGGGACCAGGCCGGTCTGGTAGGCGAGGGCCACCAGCTGGGCGCGGTCGCGGGCGTCGAGCTTGGCCATGGCGCGGTGGACGTGGGTGCGGATGGTGAAGGGGCTGACGAACATCCGGGCGGCGATCTCCTCGTTGCTGAGGCCGGTGGCGGCCATGGCCATCACCTCGCGTTCGCGGGCGGTCAGCACGGCGAGTCGTTCGGGGGCGGCGGGGGCGTGGTCGGGTGAGGGCTGGGCGAGGAGCTGCTCGATGACGGCGCGGGTGGCCGCGGCCGACAGCAGGGGGTCTCCGGCGGCGACGCGGCGCAGGGCGGCGAGCAGTTCGGTCGGTTCGGCGTCCTTGCCGAGGAAGCCGCCGGCGCCGGCGCGCAGGGCCTGGGCCACGTACTCGTCGATCTCGAAGGTGGTGAGGATCAGCACCCGGGTGCCGGCGAGGTCGGGGTCGCCGCAGATGGCGGCGGTGGCGGAGAGCCCGTCGACGCCGGGCATCCGGATGTCCATCAGCACGACGTCCGGGCGGGTGGCCTTGGCCAGGTCGACGGCCTCGCGGCCGTCGGCGGCCTCGCCGACCACCTCCATGTCGTCCTCGGCGTCGATGAGGACGCGGAAGGCCCCGCGCAGCAGCGCCTGGTCGTCGGCGAGCAGTACTCGGATGGTCACGGTTGTTCCTCTCGGGCGGCGGTGCGCAGGGGCAGTTCGGCGCAGACCAGGAAGCCGCCGCCGGGCCGGCGGTCGGCGGTGAGGCGCCCGCCGACGGCGGCGGCGCGCTCGCGCATGCCGATCAGGCCGAAGCCTCCGCCGGCGGCGGCGACGGCGGGGGTCGCGGCGGGCGCCGGGCGGTCATTGGTGACGGTCAGCAGGACGCGGCTCCCGGAGAACGCCAGGGTGACGTCGGCGGCGGTGCCGGCGGCGTGCTTGGCGACGTTGGTCAGGGACTCCTGGAGGATCCGGTACGCGGTGAGGTCGACTCCCGGGGAGAGCGGCTGCGGCTCGCCCTCGACGGTGAGGCGCACGGGCAGGCCGGCCCGTTCGAAGGCGCCGATGAGGTCGGGCAGCCGGTCCAGGCCGGGAGCCGGTTCGAGCGGGGCCTGCGGGTCGTCGGCGCGGCGCAGCAGGCCGACGGTGGCCTTGAGCTCGCGCAGCGCGGAGCCGGTGGCGTCGGTCAGGTGGCTGAGCATCTCGCGGGCCTGGGCGGGGTGGCGGTCGAGGAGGTGCACGGCGATGCCGGCCTGGGCGTTGGCGAGGGCGATGTGGTGGGCGACGACGTCGTGCAGGTCGCGGGCGATCCGGATGCGCTCGTCGGCGACCCGGCGGCGGGCCTCCTCCTCGCGGGTCCGCTCCGCCCGTTCGGCGCGTTCCTCGATGGCGGCGAGGTGGGCGCGGCGGTTGCGGACGGAGTCGCCGAAGGCACCGGGCAGCAGGATCCAGGCGACGACGCCGATCTTGACGCTGATGGAGGCGTCCGGCTCGTTGATGATGGTGGCGCCGGTGACCAGGACGGCGGCGACGGCGGTGGCGGCGCGCGCGGTGGAGCGGTCGGTGCGCACCGCGAGGAAGTAGAGCGAGGCGATCACCGGGGCGACCAGGCCGGCGTTGAGCTGGGTCGCGACGAAGCAGAGGGCCAGGCTGCAGGCGAGGGTGATCGCGAAGACCACGCAGGGGTGGCGGCGGTGGCCGAGTATCGCGAGGCTGGCGACGACGGCCAGGGACAACGCGGCCGGGTTCGGCTCGATGTGGTTGCCGAGGCGGTCGACGGTGGTCGTCCCGGCGGTGACGACGAACGTGGCGAGCACGAGCAGTGCGTCGAGCACATGGGGGTGACGGCGGCGCGTACGGCGCAGCCAGGTGTCGATCATGCTCGCTTCTCCTGGTCCGGGGGCTGCCCTCGCGGGCCCCTCGGTCGGGCCCGGACGATCCGGCGAAGGGGATGGGGACGTACTGCACGTGGGGGACATACTGCAGATGCAGTACATACCGTCCGTTTGAACAGTAGTACGGATACGGTTCGTACCATTTTGACCCGCCGGTGCGCCGACGGGCCGGGTGCGGCCCTGCCGCGGCCCCGTGGGGACGGGGACCGCGGCAGGGGGCGGGTCGGGTCAGACGCCGACCGACTGGCGGGGCGACTCGGCCTCGGGGCCGCCGGCCCCGGTGACCTGGGCCGGGACCGCGGTCTGGAGCTTGGCGCCCTCGACGTCGACGTCGGGGATGATCTTCTCCAGCTTGGCCGGCAGCCACCAGGCACGGCGGCCGAGCAGGACGAGCACGGCCGGGACGATCGCCATCCGGACCACGAAGGCGTCGAAGGCGACGGCGGCGGCCAGGCCGAGGCCCATCATCTTGACCATCGGCTCGCTCATGCCGATGAAGCCGGCGAAGACGCTGATCATGATGAGCGCGGCGGCGGTGACCACCCGGGCGTTGTACCGGAAGCCGGTGACCACGGCCTCGCCCGGCTCCTCGCCGTGCACGAAGGCCTCCCGGATCCGGGTGACCAGGAACACCTCGTAGTCCATGGCCAGGCCGAACACCACACCGACCATGAAGATCGGCATCATGCTCATCACCGGGCCGGTCTGCTCGACGCCGATCAGCTCGGCGAGCCAGCCCCACTGGAAGACCGCGACGACGGCGCCGAGCGCGGCGACCACCGAGAGCAGGAAGCCGAGGGCGGCCTTGATCGGCACGAGGATCGAGCGGAAGACGATCAGGAGCAGCAGCACCGCGAGGCCGACGACGACCGCGAGGTAGGGCACCAGGGCGTCGTTGAGCTTCTGCGAGACGTCGATGTTCATCGCCGTCGCGCCGCTGACCAGGACCGTCGCGCCGGTTTCGGCCTTCAGGCCGGAGGCCTTGTCGCGGATGGCGTGGACCAGGTCGGTGGTCGCGGCCTCGCTCGGGCCGGTGGCCGGCATGGCGGTGACCATCGCGGCGTCCCCGGCCTGGTTGAAGACCGCGGGGGTGACGGCGACCACGCCGGGCAGGGCCTTCACGGTGTCGCCGACCTTCTGGGCGGCGGCCTTCGGGTCGGCCGCGCCCTTGGCGTCGACCAGCACGGTCAGCGGGCCGTTGAAGCCGGGACCGAAGCCCTCGGAGAGGTGGTCGTAGGCGCGGCGCTGGGTGGTGGAGGTGGGCTTGGCCTCGTCGCCGGGCAGGCCCAGGCGCAGGTCCAGGGCCGGCAGGGCGAGGACGCCGAGGCCGACCACACCGAGGACCAGCACGGCGACCGGACGGCGCAGCACGAAGCGCGCCCAGCGGGTGCCGCCGTTGGGGCGGTCCGCACGGGCCGCGTCCGCGGCGTGTCCGCCCTTGCTGCCCTTGCGGTCCTTGCGGGACAGCGCCTTGTGGCCGAGGAAGCCGAGCAGCGCGGGGACGAGGGAGAGCGCGACCAGGACGGCGATCACCACGGTGCCGGCCGCGGCCATGCCCATCTTGGCGAGGATCGGGATGCCCACCACGGACAGGCCGGCCAGCGCGATGATCACGGTGAGTCCGGCGAACACCACGGCCGAGCCGGCGGTGCCGACGGCGCGCCCGGCGGCCTCCTTCGGCTCGTGGCCGTCGAGGAGCTCTGCGCGGTAGCGGGAGACGATGAACAGCGCGTAGTCGATGCCGACGGCGAGGCCGAGCATCATCGCCAGGGTGCTGGTGGTGGTGGACAGGCCCAGGGTGCTGCCGAGCGCGGTGATCAGGCCGATGCCGAGGCCGACGCCGATCAGGGCGGTGAGCAGCGGGAGTCCGGCGGCCAGCAGCGAGCCGAAGGTGATCACCAGCACGACGGCGGATATCGCCATGCCGATCGCCTCGGCGGAGCCGCCCTGCTCGCCCATCTCCATCAGCGCCGTACCGCCGATGTCCACGGTCAGACCGGCGTCGCGGGCGTGCTGGGCGGAGTCCTTCAGCGTCTCGGTGGCGGTCTCGCTGACCTTGCCCGGCTTGACGCTGTAGTTGACCGTCGCGTAGGCGGTGGTGCCGTCCTGGGAGACCGCGTTGGCCTTGAACGGGCTGGTCGCGCCGACCACCTGCTCGCTGCCGGCGAGCTCGGCGACCGCCTTCTCGACCGTCTGCTGGTTCTCGGCTGCGGTGATCTTCTGGCCGGACGGGGCGACGAAGACCAGCCGGGCCGACGCACCGTCGGACATGGCGCCGGGGAAGCGCTCGTCCATGAGGTCGAAGGCCTTCTGCGCCTCGGTGCCGGGCATGGCGAAGCCGTCGTCGGGGGCGGCCGGCGCCTTGGCGGCCAGCACCCCGACGGCGGCCAGCACGGCGACCCAGAGCAGGGTCACCAGCCGGCGCCTGAGGAAGGACCATCGGCCCAGGCGGTAGAGGAAAGTGGCCACGGGAGAGCGGACTCCTTCGGATGGCGGGCAGGAACGGACGGCCGGGCGGTACCTGCGGCCGCAGGGCCGGGTCGCCCGGAGCATGAACATCCTGCGTCGGCGGGGGTCTCCTCCGCGTCGGCTCTGCGCAGGCATTTCGGGGTAATGCGGACGCAGCAGCGCGGACGCGGACGGCCTACTCCCCGAGGCGGAGACCGGGTGCCGGGCTCCGACCTGCGACCGAGGGGCGACCCCGGTGCCGCCGGGGCACTCCCGGTGCGGCCGGAGCGCCGACGCGGGTCACCCGGGCGGGGGTGCGGACGGGCCAGGGCCCGGCGGGCGAAGTAGCGTGATGTGCCTGGACCGGGCGATTCGCCCCGGTTCGTCATGATGTGTCCCTGAGGACCCCGGCGGCCCGAGCGGCCGCAGCCCGTCCGCAGCACGTCCCGCAGCCGGAGGTGGCCCATGGGCGTTCCCGCCGCCCGCATCGTGTTCGACGACAACGACCGCGCGGCCGTCGCGGAGGCGGTGAGCGAGATGCTCGCCACCGGCGCGCTCACCCTCGGCCCCTGGACCGAGCGGTTCGAGCAGGCCTTCGCCGCCGAGCACGGCGCGGAGCACGCGGTCGCCGTCGCCAGCGGCACCGCCGCCCTGGAGATCGTCCTGCGCGGCCTGGACGTCCGCGGCCGCGACGTGGTCGTCCCCGCCGTCACCTTCTACGCGACCGCCGGCGCCGTGCTGCACGCCGGCGGCCGGCCGGTGATCGCCGACGTCGACCCGGCCACCCTGGCACTCGGCCCCGACACCCTGGAGGCCGCGCTCACCCCCGACACCGCAGCCGTCGTCCTGGTCCACATCGGCGGGCTGATCACCCCCGAGGTGGACGCCCTGCGCGCGATCTGCGACGCCCGGGGCATCCCGCTGGTCGAGGACGCCGCGCACGCGCACGGCAGCAGCCACCGGGGGCGGGCCGCCGGCACCTTCGGCCTGGCCGGCGCCTTCTCCTTCTACCCCACCAAGGTCACCACCAGCGGCGAGGGCGGCATGATCCTCACCGGGTCCGCCGAGCTCCGTGACGAGGCCCGCATCCACCGCGACCAGGGCAAGGGCTCCTTCACCACCAACCACCACGTCCGGCTCGGCGCGTCCTGGCGGATGAGCGAGCCGAACGCCGCCATCGGCACCGTCCACCTGCGCCGGCTCAAGGAGTTCGTGGAGACCAGGCGCCGGGTCGCCCAGCGCTACGACGCCGCACTCGGCGCGCTCGACGGGCTGGAGCCGCTCACCGAGCCGGCCGGCTGCCGGAGCAACTACTACAAGTACATCGCCCTGCTGCCGCGCGGAGTGGACCGGGCCGCCTTCAAGCGGGCGGTCGCCGAGGAGTACGACGTACGGCTCTCCGGCGAGGTCTACGACCTCCCGCTGCACCTCCAGCCGGTGCTCGCCCCCTACCGGCGCGACCGGCTCCCGGTCGCCGAGGACGTCTGCGCCCGGCAGATCTGCCTGCCGGTGCACTCCGACATGACCGAGGACGAGACCGACCTGGTGATCGAGGCGGTGAGCGCCGTCCACCGCCGTCAGGCGGGCTGACGCGCCGCCGGGAGAAAGCAGAGCTGTCGGAAGAGAGAAGAGAGAAGAGAGGAGAAAGCCGTGCGGATAGCGGTCACCGGGGGATGCGGGTTCATCGGCTCACACGTCGTCGACCGGCTGCTGGCCGCCGGGCACGAGGTGCTCGCGGTGGACACCACCGACAAGTACCTCAACCCCGACGCCGACCACGCCAGGATCGACGTCCTCGACCTGCCGGCCCTCACCACCGCCCTGGACGGCTGCGAGGTCGTCTTCCACCTCGCCGCGCAGGCCGACGTCGAACGCGTCGCCGCCGACCCGGTCGGCGCCGTGCGGGCCAACATCGACGGGACGGAGGCCGTGCTGGAGGCGGCCCGCCGCAACGACCTCAGCCGCACCGTGCTGGCCAGCACCGTCTGGGTGTACGGCGCCGCGCTCGCCGACGCAGCGCTCGACGCGCTCGACGGCGAGGAGCAGGAGCTGGACGAGCACGTGCCGATCGACCTGGAGCACAGCGGGCACCTCTACGTCGCCACCAAGCTCGCGGCGGAGATGCTGGTGCACAGCTACCGCCAGCTCTACGGGCGGCACTTCACCATCCTGCGGTACGGCATCCCCTACGGGCCGCGGATGCGCGACGAGCTGGTGGTCGCCCGGTTCGTGCAGGCCGCGCTCACCGGACGGCCGATCACCATCGCGGGCGACGGACGGCAGAGCCGCAACTTCGTCTACGTCGAGGACCTCGCCGACGCCCACGTACGGGCCCTCTCCCCCGCCGCCGAGGACCAGACCTTCGCCCTGGAGGGCTCCACCGCCGTCTCCGTCCGCGACATCGCCGACACCGTCGACGAGTTGCTCGGCCCGGTCACCATCGAGCACATCGAGGCCCGGACCGCCGACTACACCGGGCGCCGGATCTCCGCCGCACAGGCCAAGCGGCTGCTGGGCTGGTCGCCGCGGACCAACTTCGCCGAGGGCGTGCGGCGGTACGCGGACTGGTACCGGGCGGAGGCCGCCCCGCGGCCGGGCGCCTGAGGCGGGACGGGGGCGAGGCGTGCCACACGCGCTGCTGGTCTCCGGCTCGCTCGGGCAGGGCCACGACGTGATGGCCCGCGCCTGCGCGGACTCGCTGGAGGCCCGCGGCTGGACCACCGCCACCGTCGACGCGATGGCCCTGCTCGGGCACCGCGCCGGCACCGCCGGCGAGGCGGTGTTCCGGCGGCTGCTCGGACTGCCCGGACTCTACGACGCGTTCCACTTCTCGGCGCTGCGCCCCGGCGCCCGGATCGCGTTGGTCGCCGACGCGGCGGCCCGGCGGCGGCTGGTGCCGGCGCTCCGGGCGGGGGGGGGGGGGGCGCGGCCGCGGGGGGGGGTGTGGGGGTTGGGCCCCGCCCCCACCGCGGGGCAACCCCCGCGGGGGGGGCCCCCGCCC
>NZ_JBHVER010000237.1:0-11097 GCF_042802195.1 Kitasatospora sp. NPDC057500
GCTCGTGTTCTGCCTTGTCGCCAGGGTCGGGGGCGGGGCCGAGACTGCGGGGCGGCGCCGTGCGTCCGCGGCCGGGGCGGCGGGCGCGGCGGCGGGTCCGGCGGACGCGGCCGGGGCGGCGGCGGGCACCGGGGCGGCGCCCTCGGCGGCCGGGGCCTTCTTCTGCCGGGGGCGGAACCACGCGCCGGTCGACTCGGCCTCGGAGGTGGCCGGCGGGATCTGCCACTCCGGCGGCAGGTTCGGCGGGGTGCCGGTGCCGCGCCCGCCGCCGTCCATCACGCCGAGCACCGGGGAGGCGGGCGCGGCGGAGCGGTGCCGGGGGCCGGCCGGCTCGGCGGGGGGCGCCGGAGCGTCCTCGCCGCCGCCGTCCTCGTTCTTGACGGCGCTGCGGACCACCACCGGCGGGATCGGGCGCGAGCCGGGGATGTTGATCCGGACCCGGGTGGTGACGGTGGTCTCGGTCTTCGGGCCCTCGTCCGCGCCCTCCGGAGCCGAGCCCTTGGCGGCGCCTGCGCCGCCCGTGCGGTCGCCGCCCGGGAAGCCCGGCGTGCCGTAGGGCGGGGTGCCCGACGGGTAGGCGTCCGGGCCCGTGCGCCGAGGCGTCGGGTGGGCGTTGTCAGATTCGCGGCTGCTCAATGCTGCTCTGCTCCGGGTTCGCGGGCCGGGCCGTGCGGCGCGACCGCGGTTCGTCGGCGCCGGGCCTGGCGGGCGGCGTCGGGTACGGCGTTCTGCGGCACCACCATACTGGGAAGAACCGGCCGGTGAACCGGTTCGGAGAGATCCCGATACGTCCGGTTCCTCCGGTATGAGAGTACGACCGGGCGGTGCTGACTGCCCGTCGTACCGGCCACCGTACGCGGCTGCCCGCCCGGGTCAGCGCGGTGGGCCCGCCACTCCGGGGAACCAGCCGGCCCGGGTCGGCAGGGTGGCGCAGATCACGCCCAGGATCGATCCGGCGAACAGCCAGGCGAGCGAGGTGGCGTTGGTCCAGAGCACGTTGTCGCCCTCCGGGCGGGGGACCATCACCAGCAGCAGCGCCAGGAACCAGCCGGCCGCCGGGACGGCCGCGCCGATCCGGGTGCCGGTCACCCGCAGGCCGCCGTAGAAGGTCGCGGCGGTGGCGGCGAGCGCCAGCAGCACCCCCACCGGCGGCCACAGGGCCTGCACGAACGCTCCGCACACCGACACCGCGAAGCCCAGCGGGAAGAGCAGGACGTAGACCGCGATCCTTGCGGCGCGCGGGGGCTGGGACTCCTTCAGCCGTTCGTCGCGGGTGCCGAGGACGGCCGCCGGGATCGAGCGGCGCGCGGGCCGCGCGGAGGCGGGCGGGGTCATCGGGCACGCTCCTCGGAGGTCGCGGCGCCGGGCGCCGCAGTGGGGTCGAGGCCGGCGAACAGGTCGTCCTCCGGCAGTCGCGGCCCGGCCTGGCCGTGCACCAGCTGGTAGTACTCGGTGGTGAGCAGCGGCTGGCCCAGGTGGTTGGAGAGCGCGAAGAACGCGCCGCCGGGGGCCACGGTGATCTGGGTGGCGTGCGCGGCCATCGCGGCGGCCTTGCGGCCGGCGTACGCGCTGCCGTCCAGGGCGGTGGTGACCACCTCGTCGTCCACCACCCCGGGCACGTCCGCGGGCTCGGCGACGCCCGGGAACGGCGCCTCGGCGGCGGTCTCGGCGAGGGCCCGCCCGAGCACCGACCGGGGCACCCGGTTCCAGTACACCTTGGCGATCCGCCAGGCCGGGCCCAGCTCGGGCCGGTACGCCGGGTCGGCGGCCAGCTCGTGGGCGCGCATCGCGACCCGGTGCGCCTGGATGTGGTCGGGGTGCCCGTAGCCGCCCTGCTCGTCGTAGGTGACCAGGACCTGCGGGCGCACCTCGCGGACCACCGCCACCAGCCGGCCCGCCGCCTCGTCCACGTCGGCCCGCCAGAAGCAGCCGGGCACGTCGTTGTCGGGCACGCCCATCATCCCGGAGTCGCGGTAGCGGCCCGGGCCGCCGAGGAAGCGGACGTCGGTGACGCCGAGCGCCGCCATCGCCTCCGTCAGCTCGCCGATCCGGTACGCGCCGAGGGTGTCGTCCCGATCCGCCGTCAGGTGGGCCAGCTCCGGCGGGATCACCTCGCCGCCCTCGCCGAGGGTGCAGGTCACCAGGGTGACGTGGGCGCCCTCGGCGGCGTACCGGGCCATCGTGGCGCCGTTGTTGATCGACTCGTCGTCGGGGTGCGCGTGCACCAGGAGCAGGCGGCGGCCGGTGGTCGAGGTCATGGGAGGAAGCCTAACGACCGGCGCGCCGGCCCGGTGACCGCGTGCGGCGGGTCAGAGCCGCAGGCCGTTGATCATCCCGGCGAGGTTGCTGGTGACCTGGCTGATCGACGGGGCGATGGAGCTGGACGCCAGGTAGAAGCCGAGCAGCGCGCAGACGATGGCGTGCGCGAGCTTCAGGCCGGAGCGGCGGATCAGCACCACCACGATGACCAGCATCAGCATGGCGGCGGAGATGGACAGGGCCATGGTGGCTCACACTCCTCGGGGCCTGGCGATCACACGTGCACCAGTCATACCCGAAGAGTGAGGCTGTCATGACGCTGGGTGAGTCCGCATGCCCCGGGGCACGGTGGCACCCGTGGGGCGCATGGGCCGGTCGGAGGGGGTGCGGACCCCATCCGGGCGTACTTGCGGCCGATGCTCCGAACGAGTGATCACCAAGGGCCGACCCCGGGTCGTAGGGTCTGGTGCCATGACCACCCACACCTCAGCGGACACCTTCCCGCGGCAGTACGCGCGCACCCTGCGCTACACCGTCGGCGCCCCCCGGTCGTTCTCCGTCGCACCCGACGGCTCCCGGGTCGTCTTCCTGCGCTCGCTCTCCGGCAGCGACCGCGCCAACCTGCTCTGGACCCTCGACACCGCCACCGGCGAGGAGCGGATCGCCGCCGACCCGGCCGTGCTGCTCGGCGGCGGCGAGGAGGACCTCTCCCCGGCCGAGAAGGCCCGCCGCGAGCGCAGCCGCGAGGGCTCGGCCGGCATCGTCGGCTACGCCCTGGACGGCGCCGGCCGGCTCGCCGCCTTCGCCCTCTCCGGCCGGCTGTTCGTCGCCGACCTGGTCGCCGGCACCGCCACCGAGCTGCCCGCCGAGGGCCCGCTGCTCGACCCGCGCCCCTCCCCGGACGGCGTCCACGTCGCCTATGCCACCACCTCGGGCGAACTGCGGCTCACCCGTGTCGACGGCACCGGTGACCGCGCCCTCGTCCGGCCCGACGGGCCGAACGTGACGTGGGGCCAGGCCGAGTTCATCGCCCAGGAGGAGATGGACCGCGACCGCGGCTACTGGTGGTCCCCGGAGGGCGACCGGCTGCTCGTCGAGCGGGCCGACGACACCCCGGTCCACCGCTGGTGGATCGCCGACCCGGCCAACCCGGACCGCGAGCCCGCCGAGGTCGCCTACCCGGCCGCCGGCACCGCCGACGCCGAGGTCGGCCTCTGGGTGCTCGGCCTGGACGGCACCCGCACCGAGGTGGACTGGGACCGCGCGGCCTTCCCCTACCTGGCCCGGGTGCACTGGTCGAAGGGCGGCGTGCCGCTGCTGCTCGTCCAGTCCCGCGACCAGCGCGTCCAGCGCACCCTCGGCCTGGACGTCGCCACCGGCGCCACCGAGGTGCTGCACGAGGAGCGCGACGACGTCTGGCTGGAGCTGTTCCGGGGCGTCCCGGCCTGGACGCCGGACGGCAGCCTGGTGCGGATCTCGGACGAGTCCGGGGCGCGGTCGCTGGTGGTCGGCGACCACACCGTCACCGGGCCGGACCTGCACCTGCGCTCGGTGCTCGCGGTCACCGCCGACGAGGTCTTCTTCACCGCCTCCGGCGGCGCCGCCGAGACCGACCCGGAGCCCGGCTGGGTCGCCGTCGGCCGGATCAGCCACGACGGCAAGCGGCTCTCCTGGGAGTCCGCCAACGGCCGCCCGTTCACCTCCGTCACCACCGCCGTGCACGCGGCCGGCGTCACCGTGCGGGCCACCGCCGAGCCCGACCTGCCCGGCACCCTGGTGCAGGTCGCCCGGGACCTGCCGGAGGGCGTGGTGGTGGACGACATCGCCGTCATCGCCTCGCACGCCGAGACCCCGGTGATCACCGCCCGCCCGGTGTTCCGCTTCGCCGGCGAGCGGCGGATCCCCGCCGCGGTCTTCCTGCCCACCGGCTACGACCGCGAGCGGGACGGCCTGCTGCCCGTCCTGATGGACCCGTACGGCGGCCCGCACGGCCAGCGCGTCGTCCAGGCCCACAACCCGCACCTCAACTCGCAGTGGTTCGCCGACCAGGGCTTCGCGGTCGTCGTCGCCGACGGCCGGGGCACCCCCGGGCGCGGGCCGGCCTGGGAGAAGTCGATCCACCACGACTTCGCCGGGGCCACCCTGGACGACCAGGCGGACGCGCTGGCGGCGCTCGCCGAGGAGTTCCCGCTCGACCTCGGCCGGGTCGCCATCCGCGGCTGGTCGTACGGCGGCTACCTGGCGGCGCTCGCCGTGCTGCGCCGCCCGGACGTCTTCCACGCGGCGGTCGCGGGCGCGCCGGTCACCGACTGGCGGCTGTACGACACCCACTACACCGAGCGCTACCTGGGCCACCCGGCCGAGGTGCCCGAGGTGTACGACGGCAACTCGCTGACCGGCTACGCGGCCGGCCTGGAGCGCCCGCTGATGATCATCCACGGGCTCGCCGACGACAACGTGGTGGCCGCGCACACCCTGCGGCTCTCCTCGGCGCTGCTCGCCGCCGGGCGCCCGCACACCGTGCTGCCGCTCTCCGGCGTCACCCACATGACGCCGCAGGAGGAGGTCGCGGAGAACCTGCTGCTGCTCCAGGTCGACTTCGTGAAGAAGTCGCTCGGGATCTGAGCCGAGGCGCGCGGCGGAGGGGGAGCGGGGCCGGATCAGGGAACCCGGGCCCGCGGACGAGCGGTGCCGGGGCACACCCATCCCGCTCCCCCTTGGCCGCGCGCACCCCGCAAGGGGTCGGTCCGTCCGGCCTCGACGTGGGCGACACGGTAGTGCCCGCCTCCGACAGGCCGGTCCGGGGGCTGGTCCGGGCGGAGGAACTCTCCGCCCCGCGCGCCCCGGCGCGGCGCCGCCGATCCGGGGCGAGGGCAGCATGACGGGCATGCCGAAGCCTGTCGTGGCGGTGCTCGTCGTCCTGCTCCTCTCCCTGATCCCGTGCGCGGCCTTCACCGAGGCCGGCGGTCCCGGCGGGGCGCCTACGGACGGGCGAACCGCGCCCGCCGGCCGGCCCCGGTGAACCCCAGGCCCCGGAACAGCGCCGCCGAGGCCGGGTTGTCCACGTTCACGTCCAGGAACACCTCCGCGTCCCCGGCCGCCCGCAGCCGCGCCAGCGCCGCCGCCGCGAGCGCCCGCCCGAGCCCGCGCCGCCGCCACCCGGGCGCGGTCCCGAGCTGGACCAGGAACCCCTCGGCGCACACCACGAATCCGACCGGCGTGCCGTCGGCGTCCCGCGCCACCAGCGAGGCGGTGGGCCGGAAGTCGTCCTCGACCAGCCAGTCCACCCACTGCTCCAGCGTCAGACCGGGGAACCCGGGCCGGTCCGCGAACGACGTGCCGTACGCCGTGTAGAACGCCCCTCGGGTCTCCTCGCCCCACTCCGCCACCCGCACCCCGTCCGGCAGGGCGACCTGCTCCAGCGGCGCCCCGGGCCCCAGCCGGAACACGTCCTCCGCGAACACCTGCCGCAGCCCGCGCGAGTGGAACAGCTCCTCGGCGGCCGGCGTGAGCGCCTCCGTCTCCACCTGGACGACGCTCCCGGCCGCCGTCATCAGCCGGTCCAGCAGCTCCCCGCCGAGCCCCCGCCCCCGGAAGTCCGGATCCACCGCGCCCACCAGCGACCACCGGTCGACGGCGGGCCGGGCCGCCCCGCAGGCCACCAGCCGCCCCTGCTCGTAGGCCCCGATCCGGACGGCCCCCGGTCCGCCGTACCGCCCGTCGACGAAGGAGGGCTCCCCCGCCACCGGCAGCCCGCCGTCCACCGCGAGGCACCGCCGCACCACCGCCAGGACCGCCCCCGGCCCACTGTCCGGGAGCACCTCCCGCCACTCCACGCCCATCCCCGGCCGCCTCCCTCTCCGTCGTTCCCCGCATGCCATCCCGAAAGCCGGACGAGCGCAACCGGGTTATGGCCCCGCGGAGTAGGAAGTCGGCCGGTCCGACTTCCTACTCCAGCGAGGCCCGCAGGGCGGTGGTGAACCAGGCGAACACGCCGCGCAGGCTCTCCGGGACCGGCCAGCCGTTGACGGTCGCCAGGAGGTGCCAGTAGCGCTCGGCGCGGGCGTCGTTGGCGGTCTCGACGCGGTCGAGGATCCAGGCCCGCAGGGCGGCGTCGTCGGGCCGGCCGAAGGTGGTGGCGTAGGCGGCGGTGAGGGAGTCCAGGACGGGGCCGGCGGCCGGGGAGTCGGGGGCCACGCCGTCGGCGACGGCGGCGGTCACGGTGTCGCGGACGGTCCCGGAGAGCGCGATGTGCAGACCGGTGTCGTCGCCGGCCGCCCGCTCGGCCGCCTGGTGGGCGGCCATCCGGCGGACCGCGGCGCGGAAGTCCTCGTCCTGTACGAGCTCGCCCAACTCGACCCAGGCGTCGATCTGTTCGGCGGTCGGCTCGTCCGGCAGCCCCGGCATGGCGGAGCGCATCATCGCGACGAACTCCGGATTGGCGTCCAGGCCGCCGAATACGGCGTCGATGAAGTCGTGGATCAGGCGACGGCGTTCGGCGTCGGACAGCTTGGCCAGCTGGTGCATGCGTCTTATCCCCTCGGTCGTGGAGCCGCGTTCGGCGATCGCCCGCAGCACCGTCCGGCGCAGCCGGAGCGTGCGGATCTGCACGTCCAGCGCGTCGGCGTGCGCGGCGGCCACCTCGCGCAGCGGCGCGGAACGGTCCAGCACCCGCCGCACGGTGGCCAGGTCCAGTCCGAGCTCCCGCAGGGTGCGGACCAGGTCGAGCCGGGCCAGGGCGTGCACGTCGAAGCGGCGGTAGCCGGCCGGCGTACGGGTGGTGGGCGGGACGAGTCCGGCGTCGGCGTAGAACCGGACGGCCTTGACCGTCAGCCCGGTGCGCCGGGCCAGTTCGCCGATGGAGTACAGGGTGCCGTTGAGCTCGTCGTCCCGCATGGCCCCCAGCTTGGCGTCTCCCCCCGGGGGAGACTCAAGCGCGAACCGGCACGCCGTGCGGGCCGGTCGGAGGGGGGCCTAGGCCCTCTCTTTCGGGTCACGCCAGGCGGTCGCCGCCGGAGCACGCACCTCGCCGGCTTGTCGTCGGTCGCCGATGGCCCCCAGCCTGGCGGCCGGGAGGTGCCCCCACCGCATGGACTCCCTCCTCCGCACCGCCGATGCACGCCCTCCAACGACGCCCACTGATCCGACGTGATCCGAAAGAGAGGGCCTAGTTCAGCCGGTGGCGGGCGGCCCGGGCCTCCTGGCGGACCTTGGCGGCGGCGTCCGGGTCGAAGGCGTCCAGGATTCCGGCGTACTCGTCCATCTCCCGCGCGCCGCCGAGGAAGTCGCCGGTGCGCACCAGCAGCTCGGCGCGTTCGAGGCGGAGCTGGGCGGGGTGGCGGGGGAGCAGCAGGGCGAGTTCGGTGGCCCACAGCTGGGTGCGGGCGTGCTCGGGGCGGTCGGCGGCCCAGGCCCGGATGTTGCCGAGCACCCGCAGCACGATGTCCAGCGGCTGCGCGGGAGTGAGCAGCTCGGGCGTGAACTCGTGCCCGCCGGCGCGCACCAGCCGCTCCACGTCGTCGAGGTCGAGCAGCCGGCCGCCGTGGAACGGGTCCGCCAGGACGAAGTCCTCGCCGTCGGCGGGCCCGCCGACCGCGACGATGAAGTGGCCGGGCAGGGCGACGCCGTGCACGGTGAGCCCGGCCCGCCGGGCGACGGCGGACCAGACCAGCGCGAGCATGATCGGCAGCCCGCGCCGGCGCCGCAGCACGTCGGGCAGCAGCGAGGACTCCAGCCGACGGTAGTCGGACTGCCGCCCGTGGAACCGCTCGCGCCCGCCGAGGACGGCGGCCAGCAGCGCCGCGGTCTCCTCCGGCCCGGCCGGGGCCCGCTCGGCGACGGCGAGCCGGACGGCGGCGGCGTGCCGCTCCAGGGCCGCCGAGCAGGCGGCGAGCAGGGCGTCGACGGAGGGCGGGCCCTGGAGGTCGTCCGGGTCGTCGGGGTCGGGGGCGTGGGTGTGCTCGGCGGCCGCGAGCAGGCACAGCAGCACCGGATCGGGGTGCTCGGCCCGGGCCTCGGTCCGGAAGCGTGCTCTGCTCTGCTCGGTCACGGCGGTGGCGGCGGCTTTCGTAGGACGGGCGGTTCCGGGGTGGACGGTTCCAGGGCGGCGCCCTACCCCTGGGGCAGCAGCGCGTAGTGGTAAGTGTGACTGGTCGTGAAGCCCAACCCGTCATAGAGCGCGATCGCCCCGGCGTTGTCCGCCTCGACCTGGAGGTAGCCGCCGGCCGCGCCCTCCTCGGCGGCCCGGGCGGCCAGCACCGCCATCACCGCCGTGGCCAGGCCGCGGCGGCGGGCCCGCGGCGCCACCTCGACGGCGCTGAAGCAGGCCCAGGGGCCGTCGACGACGCAGCGTCCGATGGCGAGCACGGGCGGGGTGCCGTCGCCCTCGGTCCGGCAGCCGTGGGTGTCGTGGACGGTCGCGAACCAGACCGAGGGGCCGCCGTGGAGCACCGCGCGGGCGGCCTCCTCCACCGCCGGGTCGCCGGTCACCCGCCGGTACAGCGACATCCAGTCGGCCGGGGCGGTCCGGGCCAGCCGCACCCGGTCCCGGCCGGCCCGGTCCCCGAGCCTGGTCAGCGGCGCGAGTTCGGCCACCCGGACCAGGGTCGGCGCGTACGCCGCGCCCAGCCGGTCCAGCTCGGCGCGCAGCGCCTCCGGTGTGCCGGGGGTGGTGACCTCCACCCAGGCGGGCAGCCCGCGCGCCGCGTACCACTCGCGCGCGGTGGTGAGCGCCTCGTCGATGGGCAGGCCGGGGTCGCCGAGCGCCTGGACGGAGTTGGCCCGCCGGGTGAACCCGGCCGAGGCGCGCAGCGTCCAGTCGCCCAGCGGCTCCTGCTCGACGGCGGGCCAGCCGCGTGCGGCGATCCGCTGGAGTTCGGCCGGCCCGGTCGGCGGCAGCGGGGCGCGCCGGGCCGGGAAGAGCGGCACGGGCTTGCCCGCGACCAGCAGCCGCTCGTCGAAGGAGACCGGCCCGCCGGCCCTCGGCACCACCGTCAGCCCGCCGTCGTCCCAGGATGCGAGCACGCCGATCACATCGCGGAACACCGGCCGGTTGTCGCCGTCGAACCCGGAGAGCCGCCGGACGCTGACCCTGCGGCCCACGTCGGAGCGATCCATCCGGACCTCCGGACGGTCCTGAACCGGCCCTTCGGCGGCCATCTGGGCACCTCCTGTGCATTTGCGGTCTCCGACCCGCGATACTAGGGGCGGGCATCGACGACGCCGCGCTCACCCGCGCACGCGAGAAAACAGAATGGGCCGCCGAGCCCTTCCGAGGAGGAACGACAGCGTGACCTACGTCATCGCGCAGCCTTGTGTCGACGTCAAGGACAAGGCGTGCATCGAAGAGTGCCCGGTTGACTGCATCTACGAGGGCGAGCGATCGCTCTACATCCACCCGGATGAGTGTGTCGACTGTGGCGCTTGCGAGCCGGTATGCCCGGTCGAGGCGATCTTCTACGAGGACGACACGCCGGAGGAGTGGAAGGACTACTACAAGGCGAACGTCGAGTTCTTCGACGACCTCGGCTCGCCCGGCGGTGCCTCGAAGCTCGGCCTGATCGAGCGCGACCACCCGTTCATCGCCGCTCTGCCGCCGCAGAACGCCGACCACTGACGACTGGTGGCAACTGAGCTGTGAGTACCAAGAACAGCACGCACGCGCCGTTCCCGGGCCACCCGGGGGCGGCGCGCCGCGTTTCGGACCTCCTGCCGGTGTTCCCCTGGGACAAGCTGGAGCCGTACAAGGCGACCGCGCTGGCCCACCCCGGCGGGCTCTGCGACTTCTCCGTCGGAACCCCGGTCGACCCGGTGCCCGAGGTGATCCAGAAGGCGCTCGCCGCGGCGACCGACACGCCCGGATACCCGACCGTCTGGGGACCGCTGGAGCTGCGCGAGGCGATCGCCGGCTGGCTGCGCCGCAGGCTCGGCGCGGAGATCGGCCCGCAGGCCGTCCTGCCGACCGTCGGTTCCAAGGAACTGGTCGCCTGGCTGCCGACCCAGCTGGGCCTCGGCCCCGGCGACCAGGTCGCCTACCCGCGGCTGGCCTACCCGACGTACGAGGTGGGCGCGCGGCTGTGCGGCGCCGAGCCGGTCGAGTACGACTCGGTGGACGAGCTGGACGGCTCCCGGGTGCGCCTGGTCTGGGTCAACTCGCCGTCCAACCCGACCGGCCGGGTGCTCGGCGCGGACGAGCTGCGCCGCGCGGTGGCGTGGGCGCGCGAGCACCGGGCGCTGCTGGTCAGCGACGAGTGCTACCTGGAGCTGGGCTGGGAGGCCGAGCCGGTCTCCGTGCTGCACCCCGGGGTGTGCGGCGACGGCGGACACGAGGGCCTGCTCGCGGTGCACTCGCTGTCCAAGCGCTCCAACCTGGCCGGCTACCGCGCGTCCTTCGTGGCGGGCGACCCGGTGGTGGTCAAGGAGCTGCTGGAGGTGCGCAAGCACGGCGGCATGATCGTGCCGGCCCCGGTGCAGGCGGCGACGGCCGCCGCGCTCGCGGACGACGCGCACGTCGCCGAGCAGCGGGAGCGGTACGCGGCCCGGCGCGCGGTGCTGCGGGCGGCCCTGGAGGCGTACGGCTTCCGGATCGAGCACTCCGAGGCCAGCCTCTACCTGTGGGCGACCCAGGACCGGCCGTGCTGGGAGACGGTGGCCGGACTCGCGGAGCTGGGCATCCTGGTGGCGCCCGGCGACTTCTACGGTCCGGCGGGCGACCGCTTCGTGCGGGTCGCGTTCACCGCGACCGACGAGCGGGTCGCGGCGGCCGCGGAGCGGCTCCACGCGGCGGCTGCCGCGCGGTAGCCGCGGGAGCGCACGAGGGGCCGGCGTCCGGGGAGACCG
>NZ_JBHVER010000238.1:0-10984 GCF_042802195.1 Kitasatospora sp. NPDC057500
GCGCACCCGTACCCGGACCCGCTGCCCGGCGGCCGCCCCCGAGGCGACCCCGGAGAGCTGACCCGCGTTCCCGTGAGGGGCGGCCCGGACTTCCCGGGCCGCCCCTCCGGCGTTCCCGGGCCGATAGGCTCGGGGTTACCCGCCAGTTCGCCCCGGTCGCCGGAGGTCCGTCCATGAGCATGCCGCCGTTCCTCACCCTCCCGTCCGGTGCGCGTGCGCTGCGGGTGGCGACGGCGCGCGGACGGTTCGCGGCGCTGCGGGCCGAGCCGGCCGGGCCGGTGCGGGGCTCGGCGCTGCTGATACCCGGCTTCACCGGCAGCAAGGAGGACTTCGTCGCGCTGCTGGCGCCGCTCGCCGCGGCCGGCTACCGGGTGACCGCCGTCGACCAGCGCGGCCAGTACGAGACGGGCGGCCCCGACGACCCGGCCGCCTACGCGGTGGCCGAGCTGGGCGAGGACGTGCGGGCGCTGAGCGCCGCACTGCTGGCCGAGGACGGCGCCGGGCCGCTGCACCTGCTGGGCCACTCCTTCGGCGGCCAGGTGGTCCGCGAGGCCGTCCTGGCCGGGGCGGCGGCGGGCGCGGACGGCGCGGCGCTGCCGTGGGCGTCGCTGACGCTGATGTCCACCGGCCCCGGGGCGATCGACCCGGCCGAGGCGGAGCGGACCCGGCTGCTGACCGGCGTCCTGGCCTCGATGGGCCTGGAGGAGATCTGGCAGGTGATGCAGCGGATGGAGGAGGACGGCGGGGAGCGCGCCCGGCGTCCGTCCCCCGAGGTGGCCGCCTTCCTGCACCGCCGCTGGCTGGCGAACGTGCCGCAGGCGCTGATCACCACCGGCGGCCACCTGGTCGCCGCGCCGGACCGGGTGGACGAGCTGGCCGCCGTGGTCGCCGCCGGCCTGCCCGCCCTGGTGCTCTCCGGCGAGCGGGACTACGCGTGGCCGGTGCCGGAGCAGACCGCGATGGCCCGGCGGCTGGGCGCCCGCCGGGTGGTGGTGGCGGACGCCGGGCACTCCCCCAACGCCGAGCGCCCGGCCGCCACCGCCGAGGCCCTGCTGGCCCTCTGGGGCTGACGCCCGGGCCCTTTCGGGCCGACACCGGGGCCCTGGGTCGACGACTCCGGGAGACTCCTGGTACAAGAGGGGCGACAAAATTCGTTAGTTGCGGTAATATTTGATTCGGTCCTGGAAACATCGTCGACAGTGCCGTCGGCGTTCCGTCGACGCGATCCATCCGAAACCAGGACTTCACGGACGGGCAACGACCCGGTAGCAGCGCCACCGCAGCGTGGTTCACGAGGGACCACGCGCCTCTGGCGAGCAGGGGGGAGCCCTCTTTGCCGCGACAGCGGTCGGTCGACGACTCGACCCGACAGACCCCGGAAGGGCTGACCCCGACTCAGCCACGACCGCCCCGCCCGACGGGGCCAGGAAAGGACAGGCCCATGCGCTTCGAGATCCTCCGACTGGACGACGCCCACGGCACCGCCACCGACCGCCTCATCGCCGACGCCGAGACCGTCCGCGAGCTCGTCCAGGCCGCCGCCCGCACCGGCGAACGGCTGCTCATCCGTCCGTGCCCGACCGTCTGACCGGGCGCGGCACCCGGGAGTCCGAGCACTCCCCCGCCGCCGACGAGCCCGGACCGTCCGACCCGGACGTCCCGATACCCGACTGACGCCCCGTCATCGCAGCAGCGACAGCGGGGCGTCAGCGCATCCGGGCCCGGACGGCGACGCCCTCGCGCCCCGCCTCGAACGCCGTCCCGAACCCCGGCCGCACGCCGCCCGAGCGGCGCACCCCGGCGCGCGCCGCCGACGTTTGCCGCCACCCCCCGCTGGACATTTCCCAACAGGAGCCGCCCGCACCGCGCCCACCCCGCGCCGCGCGGGCACCCGCCACCGACAGGTGCCGCCGAGCCGCCCCCGTACGGGTGATCGTCCTTGACGCGGCGGTCCGGAGGGAGGAGCGTTGACGGCTATGAGGGGCGAGCCAAGCTGCCCGAGGTGCGCCGGTCGGGTCCGCGCCCCCGGTCTGTTCTCAGACACCTGGCAGTGCGACCGGCACGGCGCCGTGCACCCGATGCAGCCGGTGCTGCCCCCGAGCGTCGAGGCGCTCGGCGTCGCCGTCGCCCGCTCCCAGGTCCCCGTCTGGCTGCCCTGGCCGCTGCCGGTCGGCTGGCTGTACACCGGGATCGCGCACGTCGGCGACGACGTCTCGGGCGCCCGGGCCACCGCCGTCGCCTGCGCCGGGCCGGCCCCGCTGGGCGGCTTCGGCGAACTGGTGCTGGTGGCCGAGGAGCTGGGCGTGGGCCTCGGCGCCCGGTACGCGGGGCTGTCCGGCCCGGACCCCGGCGACTCCGTCGGCCTCTACAAGCCCGCCGACGCCAAGCTGATGGCCGCCGGGCGGCCGACGCCGATGTTCCACGTGCCCGACGCCCCGGCGGACCGCGCGGTGTTCGTCGGCGAGGCGCGCGGCCTCTGGCTCTGGGCGGTGGCCTGGCCGGAGCAGTCGGCCCTGGTGATGTACGACGAGCTGGTGCTGACCGACCTGCGGGAGGCCGGCGCGGAGCTGGGCCTGCTGCCCTGCGGGGCGCTCACCCCCCGGCTGCTCGGCTGACCCGCGTCGGCGTCGGGGGCCTGCCACGGCGGCCGCACTATCCTGGGCGTCACCCCGCCGGCAGGCCGTGCCGGCGCCAGCGCCGCCCGGCGCCGACCCCCGAGGAGCACCACCCGTGCGCATCGACCTCCACGCCCACAGCAACGCCTCCGACGGCACGGACAGCCCGGCCGAACTGGTCGCGGCGGCCGTCGGGGCCGGGCTGGACGTGGTGGCGCTGACCGACCACGACACGGTGGCGGGCCACACCGAGGCGGCCGACGCGGTGCACGCGCTGCCGCCCGGCACCCGGCTGACGCTCGTCCCCGGCGCGGAGCTGTCCTGCGTGGTCGGCGACATCTCGATGCACATGCTCGCCTACCTGTTCGACCCGGCCGAACCCGGCTTCGCGGCGGAGCGCGAACTGGTGCGCACCGACCGGTTCCGGCGCGGGCGGGCGATCGTCGAGCGCTGCCGCGAGCTGGGCGCGGACATCAGCTGGGAGCAGGTGCAGCGGATCGCCGGGGAAGGCTCGGTGGGCCGCCCGCACATCGCCAGCGCGCTGGTGGAGGCGGGCGTGGTGGCCTCGGTGTCGGACGCGTTCACGGCGGACTGGCTGGCCAACGGCGGGCGGGCGGACGTCCGCAAGCACGAGACCGACCCGGTGACGGCGGTCCGACTGGTCCGGGCCGCCGGCGGGGTGCCGGTCTTCGCCCACCCGGGCGCGGTCAAGCGCGGGCGGACCGTCTCCGACCAGGTCATCGCCGACCTCGCGGCGGCCGGGCTGGCCGCGCTGGAGGTCGACCACATCGACCACGACGACGCCACCCGGGAGCACCTGCGGGGCCTGGCAGCCGAGTTGGGGCTGCTGACCACCGGCTCCAGCGACTACCACGGCGCCCGCAAGACCGTCCGCCTCGGCGAGTTCACCACCGACCCGGCCGTCTACGAGGCGCTCGTGGACCAGGCGACCGGCGCCAAGCCGATCGGCGGCTGAGCGCCCCCGCGGCGCCCATCGCGCCCGCAGCACCCTCCGCCCCCACCCGCCGCGCCTGCCAGCTGACTTGACGCCGGGTCAGTCCAGCGGGACGCCCCGGCGCTCCGGGTCGCGCAGGTCGGTGCCGTGCCGGAGCCAGCGCTCCTGGAGGGCCGCCGCGCCGTGCACCCGCTTCCAGCCGGCCTCGTTCGGCGTCATCGGCAGCAGCGGCAGGAAGCGGACCGGATCGGCCGGCGCGTCCAGCTCCAGGTCCTCCACCAGCCCGCCGGGTTCGGCCGCCAGCACGGAGGTGAACGGCGCGCCGTCCCAGAGCGGGGCGCCCAGGTCCAGCGAGCCGCCGGGCGCCACCACCAGGCCCTCCACCTGCGGCGTCGCGGCGAAGGTGGCCAGTGGACGGAGCACGCCGTCGCGCCCGCCGCGGATCGTCAGGACCAACTCCGCGCGCGGGCCGCGGACCTGGTCGACGACCGCCGCCGCCGGGTCGGCCATCGGCGCGGCGGCCATCCCGAGCGTGGCGTAGCGGACCAGGCCCTCGGAGTCCGGGCCGAAGCGCAGCACCTCGATGTGGTCGGCGCCGAGGAAGGTGACGGCGGCGCGGCCGCCCGGCTCGCCGAAGGCGGTGAGCAGCCGGGCCTCGACGGCGGCCAGCACCGCCGCGCGGGAGGGGCCGTGCGGGCTGCCGCCGGAGGGGTCGCCGAAGAGCGGGAAGTCGTGGGCCATGCCGGTGAGCGTAACCCGCGGACCGCGGGCCGTTGGCACGGCCTTTACGTGAACACGGGCGCGGCGAAGGCGGTTCGGATGTTAGTGTGAGCGACTGGCTACCGGGGATCCTCATCCTCCGGGGCAGCGGCGCGAAGGAGGTGGTTGCGGTGGATACCAGCCGACCATGCAGTACCGGCAGCTCTACCCGGCCCGATCGCCTTCCCCGTACCCCTCGACGCGCGGGCTGAAACAGCGGGCCTGAGAGACCTCGGCAATCGCCGGGCCTCCTCCCCAGCACCGCGGACCCAGCCTTCCCGTGCGGACGCACGGCGGAACTCCGGTCCGGCCGGGAGAGCACCCCACCGACGTCCGGCCGTTCCGTTTCCCGTGCCCCGGCAAGGCACCCGGGGGCGGCCGCAGGCGCCGGAGTCCATCGGTGTTCCTCCGCCGTCGCACCGCGGCCGTCCGTCGTCGCGCCGTCGTGCGTCGGCTCCTGCCCAAGGGAGCCTGCCATGTCGATGATCAACAGCCTGCGTGCCGCCGTCCGCACCAGCCGCCGCCGTTCCGCGGCGGCCCTGTTCGACACGATCCACCCGGGCGCGACGCCGTCGGCGGTGGTGGACTGCGCGGTCTACCAGCACGGGAAGCGGCAGGGCGAGACGTGCAGCCCGCGCGACGCCGCCCGGCTGGTCAAGGCCTCGAAGCAACTGCCGGACGGTGACGGGTCGTTCAGCTGGATCGGGCTGCACGAGCCGACCGAGGCGGAGTTCGAGGGCATCGCGCAGCGGTTCGGGCTGCATCCGCTGGCGGTCGAGGACGCGGTGCACGCCCACCAGCGGCCGAAGGTCGAGCGGTACGACGACGTGCTGTTCGCCGTCTTCAGGACGATCCGCTACCTCGACCACGACCAGCTCACCCCGACCAGCGAGGTGGTCGAGACCGGTGAGCTGATGGTCTTCGCCGGGCGGGACTTCGTGATCACCGTGCGGCACGGCGGGCACAGTTCGCTGAAGGAGCTGCGGCACCGGCTGGAGACCGACGCGGACGGCTCCGGGCTGCTCGCCAAGGGCCCGTCGGCGGTGCTGCACGCGATCGCCGACCACGTGGTGGACAACTACCTGCTGGTCGCGGACCAGTTGCAGACCGACGTGGACGAGATCGAGTTCGAGGTGTTCTCCAACCGGGGCGGCCGGGGCGCGGACGTCGGGCGGGTGTACCAGCTCAAGCGCGAGGTGCTGGAGTTCAAGCGCGCGGTGGCGCCGCTGCTGCGGCCGATGCAGCAGCTGTCGGAGCCGTTGCAGCGGCTGGTCGACCCGGAGATCCAGAAGTACTTCCGGGACGTCGCCGACCACCTGGCCCGGGTCACCGAGCAGGTGCACGGCTTCGACGAGCTGCTGAACTCGCTGCTCCAGGCCAACCTGGCGCAGGTGTCGGTCGCGCAGAACGAGGACATGCGCAAGATCACCGCATGGGCGGCGATCTTCGCCGTGCCGACCATGATCACCGGCGTGTACGGGATGAACTTCGACTACATGCCGGAGCTGCACCACAAGTACGGCTACCCGATGGTGCTGGGCAGTGTGGTGCTGATCTGTATCGGCATGTACCGGGGCTTCCGCCGCAACGGCTGGCTGTAGCGCCCGCTACCGCCGGTCTGCGCGGGCGACCAGGACCAGTCCGGCCAGGATCAGCAGCACCGCCGGGTAGGCGGCGGCCGGGGGCCACTGGCCGAGCCAGAGCGCGGCGATCAGCGCGGCGCCCGGGGTCTCCAGCAGGATCGCGGTCGAGGTGACCGAGGGGCCGAGGGTGCGCACCACCCGGTTGCTGAGCGAGTGGCCGAGCAGCTGGGCGGTGACCATCAGCAGCACGATCTGCCACCAGGCCCCGGCGGACCAGCCGGACAGCGGCGTCCCCGCGGCCAGGCAGACCACCAGCAGCACGGCTGCCGTGGTGGCGTAGCAGACCAGGGTGTAGGCGGTGGTGCTGACGGTGCGCCGGACCTCGGCGCCGAGCAGCAGGTAGCCGGCGGCGGCGAGCCCGGCCGCGAGCGCGAGGGCGTCGCCGGCCAGGGCGCGCGCCGAGAGCGAGAGGTCGACGCCGGTGAGCACCAGCACGCCGGCGAAGGCCACCCCGGTGCCGAGCCAGACCATCCGGGGCGCCCGCACCCCGAGCAGCCGCATCAGCACGATGGTCCAGAGCGGGGTGGTGGTGACCAGGGCGGTCGCGGAGGCCACCGAGGTCATCCGCAGGCTGGGCATCCAGAGCGCGAAGTGGACGGCGAGCAGGACGCCGGCCGCCACGGCGAGCAGCAGCGCGCGGCGGGGGACGGCGCGCAGCTCGGCGCGGTGGCGCAGCAGCGCCCAGGGGCCGAGGACGCCGACCGACATGAGGTTGCGCCAGAAGGCGATGGCCAGGGCGGGCGCGGCGGTGGCGCTGATCAGCGGGGCGGAGAGCGAGATGCCGGCGACGGAGACCGCGAGCAGCAGCAGGTCCGTCCTGGGGAGCGGGCGCGCGGGTGCGGCGGGTACGGCGGGTGCGGGTACGGCGGGTACGGCGGGTGCGGGGGCGGTGACCGCGGCGGGGTCGGCGGTCTCGGGCCGGGCGGCGGGCACGGCGCTCCTCGGGTCGGGTCGGCGTTGCGGGTCGGCGTTGCGGGTCGGCGAGGGGTGGTTCGGGTCGGGGAGGCTCCTACCGTAAGGCCCGTGCGCCGCCCATGGAACTGTCGCCCGGACCACGGCCCCTCGCCCGCGCGGCGCAGGCCGTACGCTGTGCGCCATGGACCGTACGCCTGCCGCAGCCGCGACCGCCGACGACTTCCTCGACCGGGCGCTCCTGGAGGAGGCCGCGAAGAAGTCCGGCCTGCTCTGGGTCCGCGCGGACGGCCAGGAGCACGCCAGGGCGCTCTGGCACGCCTGGCACGACGGCGCGGTGGTGGTGGTCGGCGACGGCGCCGAGCAGCCGCTGCACGGACTGGCCGGCGGAACGGGCGCGACGGTGACCGTCCGCAGCAAGGACAAGGGCGGCCGGCTGACCGGCTGGCCGGCCCGGGTGGTCGAGCTGGCCCCGGGCGGCGAGGCCTGGCTGGGCGCCGTCGAGGAGCTGAAGGGCAAGCGGCTGAACGCGCCGGACACCGACGCCATCACCGACCGCTGGGCCCGCGAGTGCCGGGTGCTGCGGCTGGAGCCGGCCGGCCCGGCGGGCGCCGAACTCGCCGAGCGGCCCGGCGTGATGCCGGAGGACTCGCACGTCGCGGTCCCGCTGCCCACCCCGGCCACCACCCGCCGCCCGGTCCCGGCCGGCCTGCCGAAGCTGCTGCTCAAGCGCCGCAAGGGCTGACGCCCCGCCACGCCCGCCCGCGGCCCCCATTCCGCCCCCCTGTCGCCCGATTCGCCCGGCTTTCGCCGAGCCCGGGCGGAGATGCCCGAGTAGCCTTGGCCGCGGGGCGTGCCCGCGGCGCCCGACCAGGCGTCGAGCGAGGCGAGGGAGTCCAGAAGTCCATGGCAGGGCCAGGCAACCGGGTCTTCATCTCGCACCTGTCCGGCATCGCCGTCTTCGACCCGAACGGCGACCAGGTCGGCCGGGTCCGGGACGTCGTGGTCGCCCTGCGGGTCGGCGGCCGCCCGCCCCGGGTGCTCGGCCTGGTGGTGGAGGTGGTCGGCCGGCGCCGGATCTTCCTGCCGATGACCAGGGTGACCAGCCTGGAGTCCGGCCAGGTGATCACCACCGGTGTGATCAACATGCGCCGCTTCGAGCAGCGCCCCGCCGAGACGCTCGTCCTCGCCGAACTGCTGGACCGCACCGTCACCTGGACCAAGACCGGCCAGGACGTCACCGTCCTGGACGTCGCGATGACCCAGACCCGGCTGCGCGAGTGGGAGGTCGGCAAGGTCTTCGTGCAGGTCGGCCGGGTCGGCCGGCTGCGCAAGGCGCGCGGCGAGACGCTCACCCTGGACTGGCAGGACGTCACCGGCTTCACCCTGCCCGAGGAGAACCAGGGCGCCGCCAACCTGCTCGCCACCTTCGACCAGCTGCGCGCCGCCGACCTCGCCAACGTCATGCACCACCTGTCCGCCAAGCGCCGCGCCGAGGTCGCCGCCGCGCTCGACGACGAACGGCTCGCCGACGTCCTGGAGGAGCTGCCCGAGGACGACCAGGTCGAGATCATCGGCAAGCTGAAGGACGAGCGGGCCGCCGACATCCTGGAGGCGATGGACCCGGACGACGCCGCCGACCTGCTCTCCGAGCTGCCCGGCGACGAGGCCGAGCGACTGCTCCAGCTGATGGAGCCGGACGAGGCGGAGCCGGTGCGCCGGCTGCTGACCTACGAGGAGAACACCGCCGGCGGCCTGATGACCACCGAGCCGATCGTGCTGGAGCCGGACGCCACGGTGGCCGAGGCGCTGGCCCGGGTGCGGGTCTCCGACCACAAGCCGGCCCTCGCCGCGCAGGTCTTCGTCTGCCGCCCGCCGAACGAGACCCCGACCGGCAAGTACCTGGGCACCGTGCACTTCCAGCGGCTGCTGCGCGAGCCCCCGTACACCCTGGTCGGCTCGCTGGTCGACGACGACCTCGACCCGCTGCCGCCGGACACCCCGCTGTCGCTGATCACCAGCTACCTGGCGACGTACAACATGGTCGCCGCCCCGGTCGTCGACGACGCGGACCACCTGGTCGGCGCGGTCACCGTGGACGACGTGCTCGACCACCTGCTGCCGGAGGACTGGCGGGAGGCCGCGCTGCACGGCGGTCCCGCCGACGAGAGGGAGGTGCCCGGTGGACGCTGACCGCAAGGGCCGGCGGGACGAGTCCCCGCGCCAACGGCTCCAGGGCGAGCTGCGGGAACTGCGCCAGCTGCGCGAACTGCGCGCCCGCGAGGGCGGCGCCCGGGACCGCCGCACCGAGCCCGCCGCCACCGGCCAGTCCCCCCGCAGCCGGCTCGACCAGCCGCGCACCGCCCGCCCCGGGCTGATCACCCTGCCGTCCTACGACCCGGAGGCCTTCGGCAAGCTCTCCGAGCGGATCGCCCGCTTCCTGGGCACCGGCCGGTTCATCGTCTGGATGACGGTGGTGATCATCCTCTGGGTCGCCTGGAACACCCTGCTGCCCGACGCCGCCCGGTTCGACGACTACCCCTTCATCTTCCTGACCCTGATGCTCTCCCTCCAGGCCTCCTACGCGGCGCCGCTGATCCTGCTGGCGCAGAACCGGCAGGACAACCGGGACCGGGTCAACATGGAGCAGGACCGCGCCCGCAGCGACCGCAACATCGCCGACACCGAGTACCTGACCCGCGAGGTCGCGGCACTGCGCCAGGGCCTCGGCGAGGTCGCCACCCGCGCCTTCATCGCCTCCGAGCTGGGCAGCGTCCGCTCCGAACTCCAGGCGCTGCTCAAGGAGATCGACGAGCGCCGGGAGACCCCCGGGGTGCTGTGACCTGCGGCACGCTACCGACCGGTTATGCACCCCGCGCGGCGCCGTACCATCAAGGCATGGCCAACGAGACAGAGGTCGCGGCCGGCGCCACGGAGGAGTCCGTGCGCCAGGCGCTGGCGACCGTCAACGACCCGGAGATCAACCGCCCGATCACCGAGATCGGCATGGTGAAATCGGTCGAGATCGGCGAGGGCGGCGCCGTGCGGGTCGCGGTCTACCTGACCGTCTCGGGCTGCCCGATGCGCGACACCATCGTCACCCGGGTCCGCGAGGCCGTCGGCCGCGTCCCCGGCGTGACCGGCGTCGAGGTCGAGCTCGACGTGATGAGCGACGAGCAGCGCAAGGAGCTCTCCCAGCTGCTGCGCGGCGGCGCCCCCGAGCGGGAGATCCCGTTCGCCAAGCCCGGCACGCTGACCCGCGTCTACGCGGTCGCCTCCGGCAAGGGCGGCGTCGGCAAGTCCTCGGTGACCGTCAACCTGGCCGCCGCGATGGCCGCCGACGGCCTGAAGGTCGCCGTGGTGGACGCCGACATCTACGGCCACAGCGTGCCGCGCATGCTGGGCGTCGAGGGCCGGCCCACCCAGGTCCAGGACATGATCATGCCGCCGCAGGCGAACGGCGTGAAGGTCATCTCGATCGGCATGTTCACCCCGGGCAACGCCCCGGTGGTCTGGCGCGGCCCGATGCTGCACCGCGCGCTGCAGCAGTTCCTGGCCGACGTGTACTGGGGCGACCTGGACGTCCTGCTGCTGGACCTGCCGCCCGGCACCGGCGACATCGCCATCTCGGTGGCCCAGCTGGTCCCCAACGCGGAGATCCTCATCGTCACCACCCCGCAGATGGCCGCCGCCGAGGTCGCCGAGCGGGCCGGCACCATCGCGGTGCAGACCCACCAGAAGATCGTCGGCGTGATCGAGAACATGTCCGGCATGCCGTGCCCGCACTGCGACGAGATGATCGACGTCTTCGGCACCGGCGGCGGCCAGACCGTCGCGGAAGCGCTCACCCGCACCGTCGGCGCCACCGTCCCGGTGCTCGGCTCGATCCCGATCGACGTCCGCCTGCGCGAGGGCGGCGACGACGGCCGCCCGGTCGTCCTGGCCGCCCCCGACTCCCCCGCCGGCGCCGCCCTGCGCGCCGTCGCCGGCAAGCTCGGCGGCCGCCAGCGCGGCCTCTCCGGCCTCTCCCTCGGCCTCACCCCGAAGAACAAGTTCTGACGCGGCACCGACCGCGAACGCCCGCGGGGGCCCACCGGATC
>NZ_JBHVER010000239.1:0-10886 GCF_042802195.1 Kitasatospora sp. NPDC057500
GGCGCGGACCGCCGTCGGGTCAGTGCACCCGGCCCGCGTAGCGGCGGGTGAAGCGCTGGCCGGTGGCGGCGGTGACCACCACGTCGTAGCGGCCCTGCTTGTCCAGCGGCCAGGCGAGGTTGGCCTGCTTGCCGGGGCGCACCCAGAGGGTCTGCGCGGTGCCCGCGTAGTCGTTCGGGGCGACGGAGAAGCAGACGTCGGTCATGCCGTCGTTCACGAGCTGGAGGGTGAGCCGGCCGGAGTTCGAGAGGTCGGCGGTGACGATCGGGATGCCGATGTCGTCCTGGCCCGCCGGGACGTCCGCGCTGCCGGCGCCCTCGCGGATCACGGTGCCGGCGAAGCGGCGCACGAAGCCGTCCGGGCCGTGCACGGTGAAGTCGTAGCGGCCGTTGGTCGCCGCGGCCTCCCAGGCGTACGTCGCCGTGGCACCCGGGGCGACCGTGAACGGCGTGCCGGCGAAGGGCTGCACGATGTTCGGGTAGACGGTGTACGGGAAGGCGACGCTGCCGTCGTTGCTCATCGTGCAGGTGATCCGGCCGGTGCGTCGGTCCACCTCGGCCTCCGCCCAGGGCTGGTAGGGGAGATGGCGCTGCGGGCGGTCGCCGCGCTCCTGGACGGGCATCGACTGGGCTCCGACGGGCGGGAGTTGGACGCCGGGCAGCTTCGTCCCGGCGTCGGCCTTCGCCATCAGGGCGTTGGTGTCCGGCAGTTGCGGGATCGATTGGTCGGGGGCCGCGAAGTCGAAGCAGCTGGTGAGGTCGCCGCAGACGGCGCGGCGCCAGGCGGAGATGTTGGGCTCGGCGACACCGGTGACCTGCTCCATGAAGCGCAGCACCGAAGTGTGGTCGAAGACCTGGGAGTTGACCCAGCCGCCGCGCGACCAGGGCGAGATCACCCAGAGCGGGACGCGGTTGCCGAGGCCGATGGCGCGGCCCTGGGTGAACTCCTCGGGCGTGCCCGGCTCGGGGGTGGGCGGCACCATGTGGTCGAAGTAGCCGTCGTTCTCGTCGTACATCACCAGGAAGACGGTGTGCCGCCAGACGTCCGGGTTGGACATCAGCGACTGCAGGGCCTGGTTCACCCAGTGCGCGCCGTACGCCGGGCCGGCCTCGGGGTGCTCGGAGAAGAGGTAGGGGGCGACCAGCCAGGAGATGGTCGGCAGGGTGCCGTCCTTGCAGTGCGCGTCGAAGGCCGCCGGGTCGAACTTGGTCATCGCGTTGATGTAACGCGGGTCCGTGGTGGGGAAGTTGTGGAACTGCCTGAAGTAGGAGAGCGCGTTGTCGTCGTAGTCGCCGGTGCGGTCGTCCTTGCTGGGGTTGTGGTAGACGCGCCAGCTCACGCCGGCCTGTTCGAGGCGCTCGGCGTACGTCGTCCAGTCGGCGACGGGGTTGTCGGTGACCGGGGTGTTGTCGATCCACGGGCCGGTGGTGCCGTCGCGGCCGGGGCCGGCGGTACCGGTCCACAGGTAGAGGCGGTTGGGGTCGGTCGGGCCGGCGAGGGAGGTGAAGTAGGCGTCGCAGAGGGTGAACGCGTCGGCGAGCGCGTACTGGTAGGGGATGTCCTCGCGGGTGAAGTAGCCCATGGCACGCTCGCCCTTGGCGGCGATCCACTTGTTCATCGCACCGTTGTTGATGGCCTGGTGGCCGGTCGCCCAGTCGTGCGGCAGGCCGCCGGCGTTCTGCGCGTTGTACTTCGAGGTGTCCATCCGGTACGGGAGCATCACCCGGCCGTCGCTGCGGCCCGGGTCGGGCTGGCGGAACACGTCGGTGCCGTCCGGGAACTGCAGCGCCTGCTTGTCGCCGAAGCCGCGCACGCCGTTCAGGGCGCCGAAGTAGTGGTCGAAGCTGCGGTTCTCCTGCATCAGCACCACGACGTGCCTGACGTCCTTGATGGTGCCGGTGAGCCGGCCCGGCGCGGGGGCGGCCTGCGCCGGGGTGCCGGGCAGGCCGGTCAGGGCGGCGGCGCCGGCTGCCGCGGTGGCGCCGACGAAGGTGCGGCGGGAAAGGTCTGACATCGCGAACTGGCCTTTCAGAGCTGGAAGGTGGCGACCGCGGCGGCGGTGTCGGACGGCCACTGGTTGGCGGCGAGGGCGGCCGGTTCGGCGGCGGGGGCGGCGCCGGCGGCCGGGTGGGCTCCGGTGGCGGGCCAGTCGGCGACCAGGGTGTGCGCCTCGACCAGCTTCAGCCGGCCCCGGTAGAGCACGTAGTCGATCCGGTCCTGCGGCTCGGCCTTGCCGGCGGCGCGCTGCTTGCGGACCGGCGACCAGGTGGTGCCGGGCGCCTTGACCGGGTCCCGGTTCTCCTCGCGGAAGGTGTCGGTGAGCCCAGCGGCCTGGAGCACCGCGGTGACCGGCCACTTGAGCACTCCCACACCGCTGTGCGCGGCGGCGGTGGCGGCCGTCCAGTCCAGGTGGGACGGCGAGGACAGCGCGCCGGCCAGTACCACCGGGACGCCCGCGGGCTCGGCCTGGACGGCGGCGGCCAGCGCCCTGGCCTGCTGTCCGCGCACGGAGGCGGTCTCGGCGGCGGTGATCTGCGCGGCGCTGCGGCCGTCCTGGGCGGCGTGCGGGCCGTAGTCGGCCTCGTCGAGGTGCGCGCTCCAGACGCGGACGGTGCGGCCGCCGGGCAGCTGGACGGTCGCCCCGGCGGCGGGCAGGGCGGCGGTCGGCTCGGTGACGGCGGTCAGCGGGTGGCGGCTGAGGATGCCGACGCTGCCGGTGCTCTGGTAGGCGTGCCAGCCGAGCGCGTCGGCCAGCGCCCGGGCGGCCCCGCCCGCCGTCTCCTGGAGCGCCAGCACGTCCAGGCCCTGGGCCAGGACGACGCGCAGCTGCTTCTCCAGCGCGTCGGTGAAGGCGGCGCCCGCGTCGGCGAGGTTCCAGCTCGCCACCTTCAGGCGCGGCGCGGCGGCCGGGTCGGCGACCGGGAGCAGCACGGTGACGGTGTCGGCGGCCCCGGCGCTGTCCTTGACCCCGACGACCAGCACCTCCGGGTAGCGCGGCGCCTTGCCGGCCGGCGCGGTGCCGGTCACGGTGCCGTCGGCGGCGACCGCGAGCCAGGCCGGGCCGGAGACCTTGCGGAAGGCCGCGTTGCCGGGCGGGTTCCCCTCGGGGCGGGACCAGAGCCCGCCGAGCTTGACGGTGACGGCCCCGCCGGGGGCCACCGGGGTGGCGGTGAAGGCGTCCACGACGGCGTGCGGGCGGATCACGGCGGGCTTGGGGCGGAAGGCGAAGGGCTCGGTCCTGGCGAGGATGCCGTAGCCGTCCTTGGCGAGCAGGTAGGCCGTGTACGGGCCGCCGGTGAGCGCGGAGGTGTCGAGCTGGACGTCACCGGAAGCGGCCGGCGTGTACTTCCAGAGCAGTGAACTGCCGTTGCCGGGCAGGCGGTCGCCGTCGTAGACGCCGACCCAGTTCTTCGGGTCGGGGGCGTCGGTGGTCCAGTGGAAGGTGAGGCGGTCGCCCTCGGAGGGGCTGGTCGAGGACGTGAGGGTCAGGGTGCTGCCGGTGGCCACGGATGTCCTGTCCGCCGCGCGGGCGCCGGGCCGTCGGGGGGATGCCGGACCGGGGCCGTCCGCGGCTGCTGACGGAGGCTGGGATGGGCGACCCCCATCAGCAGTTGGCTGTACAACTGCGGGGGCCCGCGCCCATTCATCCGAAGGACGGCGACCGGGGCGTGAACGAAACGTGACGCAATGTCGGGCGGTTCGGGAACTGTGGGACGGGCGGGTTCCGGCGGTGGATCAGTCCAGGCCGCGGGCGCTGCGCAGGCGGTCGGAGAGGGCGGCCGGGTCGACGACCGGTTCCGGGTAGCCGGCCGGGCGCTCGTCCAGCAGCCACGGGCGGTGCACCGCCCGCCCCGGGACGTGCGCCAGCTCCGGGACCCAGCGCCGCACGTAGGCGCCGTCCGGGTCGAGCCGGTCGGCCTGCGCCAGCGGGTTGAGCACCCGGTTCGGCCGGGTGTCGGTGCCGGTGCCCGCCACCCACTGCCAGTTGAGCTGGTTGTTCGCGACGTCCCCGTCCACCAGCAGCCGCAGGAAGTGACGGGCGCCGATCCGCCAGTCCCGGTAGAGGGTCTTGGCGAGGAAGGAGGCGGTGACCAGCCGGGCCCGGTTGTGCATCCAGCCCTCGTGGGCGAGTTGGCGCATGCCCGCGTCGACCAGCGGGAAGCCGGTGCGCCCGGCGCGCCAGGCCGCGCACTCCTCGTCGTCCTCCGGCAGCCAGTGGTCGCCCCGGTCGCGGTAGGGGCGGTGCGCGGCCCCGGGGCGGGCGGCGAGCACCTGGTGGTGGAAGTCGCGCCAGACCAGCTGCCGGACGAACGCCTCGGCGCCGTCGCCGCCGTGGCGGAGCGCACCCGCGGCCAGTTCGGCGGCGGAGAGGCAGCCGAAGTGCAGGTAGGGCGAGAGGCGGGAGGTGCCGTCGGCGGCGAGGTCGTCGTGCAGCTCGGCGTAGCGGTCCAGCTCGTAGCGCCGCCAGAGCCGCCGGCCGGCCCGCTCGCCGCCCGGCGGGAGCGCGGGCGACTCCGGCTTCGCGGACGGGACGGGTTCGCTCGCGATGCCGTCCGGTGTGCGCAGGGCCTTCGGCGGACGGTCCACCGTCCGGCGGGGCGCCTGCGACCAGGCGCGGAAGTACGGGGTGAAGACGGCGTAGTGGTCCTTGCCCGCGGGGGTCACCGCGCCGGGGACGACGGCGGTGAGCGAGCCGTCGTGGACGTGCAGCCGGTCACCGAGCACGGCGCGCAGCGCCTGTTCGCGGCGCTGCGCGAAGGCGCTCACGCCGGCGGCGAGGTGCACCGAGGCGGCGTCCAGCTCGGCCGCGAGCCGGGCGGTGGCGGGGGCGGCGGGGCCGGCGCGCAGCACGAGCCGGCCGCCGAGCGGGCGCAGCGAGGCGTCCAGGTCGGTGAGGCAGTCGGCGAGGAAGGCGGCGCGGTTGGGGGCGGCGAAGCCGGTGGCGGCGATGTCGGGGTCCAGGACGAAGAGCGGGACGACCTGGTCGGCGGCGGCGCAGGCGGCACGCAGCACGGGGTTGTCGTGCAGGCGGAGGTCCTGGGTGAGCAGGGCGATGGCAACGGTCATGGGGGGACCAGCCTGGCACGGACGGGGCCGGAGGGGGTGTGGCACGCGAACGGCGGGGGCGCGTGCCTTGTGGCGCGCGCCCCCGCCGAGGAGCGGTACGGGGGCCTCGGGGGTCGTTCCCGGGACGCCGGGGCTCAGGCCAGGGCCAGGAAGAGCTTCTCCAGCTCGGCCTCGGTCATCGGCGGGGCGTCGGCATCGGCCCCCGCCATGCACTGGCGCATGCCGCTCGCCACGATCTTGAAGCCGGCCCGGTCGAGGGCCCTGGAGACGGCGGCCAGCTGGGTCACCACGTCCTTGCAGTCCCGACCCGCCTCGATCATGGCGATCACGCCCGCGAGCTGCCCCTGGGCACGCCGCAGCCGGTTCAGGACCGCACCGACGGCCTCCTCGTCCACCTGCATCTCAGCACCGCCTTACGCTGTCGACTACCGGCTGTCCAGTGTACCCCGTGGGGTATCGATACCCCGGTGGTCGACGGGCGGGGCGGTGGTGGGCGGCGGGTGGCGGGTGGCGGGTGGCGCTCAGCGCCGGGCGAGCCTGCGCTCACCGCCCGCGCCGGTGACGTACTCCAGGCCGTAGTGCGCGAACACCTCCGGCTCCGCCTCGGCGGGCAGCACGTCGTCGACACCGATCGACGGCGCCGACTTGACCAGCGCCCTCGCGAACGCCACCTTGAGGTAGCCCGGGCCGAGGACGGCTCCGTCGAGGGGGACGAAGACCAGTTTGCTGTTGACGTTCAGCCCGACCGCGACGGCCGGCCCGACCGTGACCGTCGCGAAGTACGGCTCGTCGCTGGCGGTCTCGACGTAGACGGACTCCAGCTTTCCGATCCGGTGCCCCTTCTGGTCCACGACGGCCTGACCCCGCCACTCCCTGATGTCGGCCGGAACGATCTCGGCGACGGCCATGGCTACCTCCCGTAGCCGCCCCACGGCGGCGGCGCCTCGGTTGGGCGGCGGCCTCGGCGGGCAGCGGCCCCGGACCCTCCCATCCTGCGCCGGGACGGCGGGGACCGCCCGCCGGGGCGCATTGCGCACAACCGGGGGCGATCCGGCCAACCGCGCACGCGGGCGCGCTCGAACACCTACGCTGTCGGCCGACGGATCATCAGATCACCTTGGGATCACCTAGGCGGAGGCGCGGCGGCAGTGGTCGGTTACGAGAGCATGTGGGAGCAGGGCGAGCCGGGCGTCCCGGCCGACCTCCGTCCGGAGATCCCGCACCCCGCCCGGATGTACGACTACTACCTCGGCGGGAAGGACAACTTCCCGGCCGACCGCGAGGCCGCCGAGCGGGCGCTGGCGGCCAACCCGGAGTTCCGCTCCACCGCGCGCGCCAACCGGGGCTTCCTCACCCGGGCGGTACGGTGCGTGGCCGGCCTCGGCGTGAACCAGTTCCTCGACATCGGAACCGGCATCCCGACGGCCGGGAACACCCACGAGATCGCCCAGTCGGTCGATCCCGGCGCCCGGGTCCTCTACGTCGACAACGACCCGATCGTGCTCGCCCACGCCCGCGCCCTGATGGGCGGCAGCGCCGTCGGCCGGACCACCGTCATCCAGGCCGACCTGCGCCGGCCCGCCGAACTGCTCGCCGACGCGAGGGCCCAGGAACTGCTCGACTTCGACCGCCCGATGGCGCTCGTCCTCGCCGCGGTCCTGCACTTCGTGCGGGACGAGGAGGGCCCCTACGAGGTGGTGCGCGCCCTGCTGGACACCCTCGCCCCCGGCAGCCACCTGATCCTGTCGCACGGCACCGCGGACTTCCTCCCCGCCGAGGTCCGCGACCGGGTGACGGGGGTCTACAGCAAGGCCACCGCTCCCCTGGTCGGCCGCAGCCGGGAGCAGGTGCGGGACTTCCTCGACGGCCTGGAGGTCCTGGACCCCGGCGTCGTCACCGTCCCGCTCTGGCGCCCCGACGGCGCGCTGCCCGCCGGGGCCGGCCGCGTCAGCATGTACGGCGCGGTGGCCCGCAAGCCGTAGTGCCCGCGGCCGTCAGGCCGGCTTGCCCGCGCGCAGGGAGTACATCAGCGGGACGCGCGGCTGCCCCGCCGGGAAGCGGTAGCCCCGGTCCTGCTCCAGCACCGGGAAGCGGGCGAACACGGTGAAGTCGTGTTCGTGGAGGAACTCGATCCGCAGTCCCGCGGCCACCAGGGCGCTGACGACCTCGCCGATCCCGTGCTGCCACTCGACGGTCCGGGCGGGGACCGTGGCTGCCATCTCGCCGTCGGTGTAGGTGCCGGCCTCGTTCCAGACCGTCCCCTCGGCCTGGAAGTAGTCGTACTCCACCGTCCGGCCGTCCTCGGCCAGGGTGTCGCCGAAGGGGTGGAACTCCGCGAGGTAGAGGAAGCCGCCGGGGGCGAGGAGGGTCTCCACCGTCCGCGCCCAGCGGCCGATGTCCGGCAGCCAGCACAGCGCGCCCAGACCGGTGTACACGATGTCGAAGCTCCGCCCGCCGAGCGCGGCGACGGCGTCGTACACGTCGGAGACGACGAAGCGGGCGGAGTCCATGCCGATCCGCCCGGCCAGGTCGGTGGCGGCCTCCACCGCCGGACGGGAGAAGTCCAGCCCGGTGACGGTGGCCCCGTGCCGGGCCCAGGACAGGGTGTCCTGGCCGAAGTGGCACTGGAGGTGGAGCAGGGACTTCCCCCTCACCTCGCCCACCTCGGCGAGCTCGAAGCCCCGCAGGGACTCCTTGCCCTCGACGAAGCCGGCCACGTCGTAGAAGTCGCTGGCCACATGCACCGGAACGCGCCCGTCCCAGTTGGCGCGATTGGCCGCCAACCAGTCGGGGGGCGGGATTTTCTTCATACCACCACGCTAGGCAGGCCCCCGCAGCCGCTCAAACCGTTTTCGGCCAGGTGCCCGAGTCCGGCACCCCGGCTCCTCAGCCGGGGAGGACGGTGAGGAGGGGTGGCCGGAGGGGCCAGGGGAGGTCGGGGGCGGTGGCGGCGAGGCGGAGGGCGCCGAGGAGGGGCGGGCCGTCGGGGGTACGGGGGCGGGCGGCGGGGAGGCGGGTGGCCAGGGCGTCGAGGGTGGCGCGGCGCAGGGCCGTGAGGCGGAACAGCCCGCCGGTCAGGGCGAGGTCCGGGCCGGGAAGTCCGGCCGAGGTGGCGGCGGCCGTCGCGGTGGCGGCGATCTCCTCGCCCGCGCGGCGGAGCAGCCCGGCGGCGACCGGGCAGCCGTGCTCGGCCGCCGCGGCGACGTCCGGGGCGAAGGCGGCGAGCAGGGCGGCGCGGTCGGGGCGCGGCTGGAGGGCCGCCGGGAGGCCCGTCGCCGGGCCGTAGCGGCGCTCGGCGGCGGCGAGGAGGACGGGCGAGCCGCCGGGCCGGCCGTCGTACGCCCGCAGGGCCGCCTCCAGACCGGCGCGGCCGAGCCAGCCGCCGCTGCCGCAGTCGCCGAGCAGCTGGCCCCACCCGTCCGCACGCCGCCAGCCCGCGCCGGGCCGGTACCCCAGGGCGACCAGCCCCGTCCCGCCCGCCACCGTCACCCCGGCACCGGTGCCCAGCGCCCCGACGTGGGCGGTGACCGCGTCCCCGGCCAGCACCAGGTGCCGGGCCCCGGTGGCCTCGGCCAGCGGGCCGGGCAGATGGGCGGCGAGGTCGCGGCCGAGCAGCGCCATCCCGGTCGCGCCGACGGCGACGGCCCCGATCCGCGCGCCCTCCGGCAGCCCGGCGGCGAGCCCGCGGAGGGCCGGGAGCAGCCCGCCGAGCAGCGCCCGCGCGTCGTGGCCGCCGCTCGCCGCCGCGACCCGGGCGGGCACCGCCACCTGCGCCGTCCGCGCCTCCGCCAGCCCGTCCGGCCACCGGTCGGGCGCCAGCGCGACCCGGACCCCGGACCCGCCGACATCGACCCCGGCGACCCACCGCTCCCCCGCCGTCCGCTCCACGATGTCCCTCCAGGGTGCGCGACCGTTCCACCGCGTTCATCGTGCCGTGCTCACTACGGCAGCGGCAGGCCGAAGTGCGCGGCGACCTGCGCCAGGCAGCGACCTCTGCCATCGGCGCTCTCCGCTCCACGGCGGTCCGTGACCCTCCCCGCCTGCGACAACAGCGCAAGCGAAAGGCGCGGCGGCGCAGTCCGCCGAGCCGACAGCGGGCGCGGACCCGTCGAACCGTGCGGCGACCCGACCAGCCAGAGCGGCGGCGGGGTCCACGACAGCACCCCGCACCGGCCTGCGGGCCGCGCCGGCTACGGAAGCGGCAGCGCGAACCGCGCGGCGGCCTGTGCCGCCAGAACGACGGCGGGCGGCGACTCCGACGGTCCGGCGCCCTCCGCTCCACCGCAGCCGGCCGTGCCGCGCCGACCGCGACGGGAGCGAACCGACCGTGCGACGCCCCAACCCGCCAACCCGGCGGTGGGCATCCACCCCGGCACCCACTCCGATCAACAGGCCACGTCGGCTACAGCGGCAATGGCCGAACCTCAGGGCGTCCCGATCCGCCGGGGCGGCAGCCTCCGTGCCGGCTACGGCAGCGGCCGGCCGAAGTGCGCGGCGACCTGCGACACCGGGGCGGCGGCCCCGGCCACCCGGTGCTCTCCGCTCCACGGCGGTCTGCGGCTCTCGCCGACCGCAACGCCGGCAGACCCAAAGACGCGGCGGCACAGTCCGCCGAACCGACAGCGCGAGCGGACCCGTCGAACCGTGCGCCGGCCCCACCCGCCAGGGCAACGGCGGGCACCCACCCCGGCCACCCGCTCCGATCAGCGGGACCACAGTAGGCCGAACGGCACGGCGCCCCGATCCGCCGGGCCGGCGACCTCCGTGCCGGCTACGGCAGCGGCCGGCCGAAGTGCGCGGCGACCTGCGACACCGGGGCGGCGGCCCCGGCCACCCGTTGCCCTCCGCTCCACGGCGGTCTGCAGCCCTCGCCGACCGCAACGCCGGCAGACCCAAAGACGCGGCGGCGCAGTCCGCCGAGCCGACAGCGCGAGCGGACCCGTCGAACCGTGCGCCGGCCCCACCCGCCAGGGCGGCGGCGGGCAGCCACCCCGGGCACCCGCTCCGATCGGCGGGAGCACAGTAGGCCGAACGGCACGGCGTCCCGATCCGCCGGGGCGGCGGCCTCCGTGCCGGCTACGGCAGCGGCAGCGCGAACCGGGCGGCGAGCCGATCCGCCAGGGTGGCGGCAGAGGTGCTTCCGTCGATGGTGAGGGTGGTGGCGCCGTGGAGTGGGGACTGGTGGCGGACCTCCTGGTCCCACAGGGTGTCGCGGGCCAAGCGCTCGGCCAGGGCGGTGTCCGCGTCCTCGGTGCCCCAGGTGGCGCGGGCGTGGGCGGGGTCGGCGTACCTGGTGGTGAGGGCGGACCGGCGGAAGGCGGGGGTCGGCAGGAGGAAGACGGCCTGCGAGGGGTGGCGGAGCAGGGGGGCGAGGTCGCGCGGGAGGATCCCGAAGTAGTCGACCAGGACGGGGCGGTCCGCGGGGAGGGCGAGCAACTCGTCGACCAGGAACCCGGTCATCTCGCCGTGCAGGCTGGGCATCGCCCGGAACACCTGCTCGGCGGTGCGGTCGTGCCACAGTGCTCCGGGCGGCTGGTCGCGCAGGGCGGCGAGCCGTGGGTGGCGAGCGGAGTCGCAGCGGGCGAGCCAGCGGTGCTCGGCGCGGTCGCCGTCGAGGACGGTGGCGTCGTGGCGCTCCGCGAGCAGCCGGGTCAGGGTGCTCTTGCCGGCCGCCGTGCCGCCGGCGATCCAGCGCACGTGGGCCAGGCGGTCCGTGAGTGGAGGCGTCATGGCCTCCATGGTCGGGGTCCCGCCGCGGAAATTGCAGTCTTGTTCGTGGCCGTCGGCGGCGTGAGGATGGCGGGGACGGGGGCCGTGGC
>NZ_JBHVER010000240.1:0-10855 GCF_042802195.1 Kitasatospora sp. NPDC057500
GGAAGGCAGCCGTCCATCGGTTTTTTCACCCGATCGTGGAATCGCCCGGCCCCGGCGGATCGGCCAGACTGGCCGTCCCCGACCGATCCGCCAGGGAGGTGCCGACGATGGACGCCGAGGACGAGCCGCCGGCCGACCAGCCGTTGGCCGACTGGTACGCCGAACGGGAGCGCCGCCGCCGGGCCCCGGGGACGCGGGACGCGATCACCCTCGCGCCCGGGCCACGGCGGGCGGCGCACCTCTTCCAGGACGTGCCCCGGCTGGTGGTCGAGTGGGACGGCCACACCTGGCAGCCCGTCGCGGTGGCCGAGAACTACGCCGAGGCCTACCCGCTGATCGTCCGCCCCGACCGGGCACCCGGGCCGCAGTCGGTGTTCCCGCAGGCGGACACGCCCGTCCCGCTGCTGCGCAGGGGGACGGGCCGGCACCGGAAGCCGGACCGCTGAGACCTCCTAGTGTCCCGCACCGGCCGCGCGGGCGGTGTGGACGGTGAGGGCGGCGAGGTAGAAGGCGTCGGGGCGGTTGAGGATGCCGGCCGGGGCTCCGCGGTCCAGCAGGGCGTCCAGGGCGGCGAGGTCGGCCGCGTCCAGCAGGTCGGCGAACTGCTCGCGGCGGCGGGCGAGCTGGACGTGCAGGAACTCCCGGGTGGCGGGGTCCAGCGGGGCCGGGCGGTCGACCAGGAAGGTCCGGCTGCCGGTGGGAACCAGCCCGGCGGCGGCCAGCATGGCCGGCCAGTCCTCGACCACGGCCACGCTGCCCGGGGCGGACTCCCGCATCGCGGTGAAGGTCTCCTCGTGCGCCGCGTCCAGGCGGGCCTGGAGGCCGGGTCGGCCGAGGCCGAGGTCGCGCGGGAGGCAGCGGGCCGGCAGGCCGCGCTCGGCGACGGCCAGCACGCCGCCCGGGCGCAGCGTGGCGCCCAGCGCGGTCAAAGCGGCCTGCTGGTCGCCGAGGTGGTGGATCGCGTTGCCGGACCAGACCAGGTCGGCGCCGCCGAGCGTGCCGAAGTCCTCGGGCAGGTCCGCCCGGTGGGTGCCGACCCGGCCGGCCGACCGGGTACGGGCGCGCTCCAGCAGGGCGGCGGACTGGTCGACGGCGACGACCTCGGCGTCCGGGAAGCCGTCCGCGAGCAGTCCGGCGATCACGCCGGGGCCGCTGCCCACGTCGAGCACCCGGCGGACCGGGACGCCGTCCAGCAGTCCGCCCAGCCAGCGGGCGGCCGCGGTGACGGCCGGGGCCTGGACCTCGGCCTCGCGCTCCAGGTGGACGGCGAGGGCGTCCCAGTCGAAGTCGGCGTCCTGGCCGTGGCCGTGGCCGTGGTGGGCCTGGCCGTGGGAGTGCCGGTGGGCGTGGGCGTGCTGGGTCATGGGGAACTCCGTCCTCTCGGTGGGTCGACTCAGGCGGCGGCGAGGGCGCGGTCGACGTCCTCGTCCACCAGGTCGTGGTTGAGCGCGAACGCCGCCGCGGCGCCCGCCCCGGCCGCGGTGACCACCTGGGCGCGGGGGTCGGCGACATTGCCCACCGCCCACACCCCGGGCACGCTGGTGCGGCCCGTACGGTCGGTGGTCACCCAGCCCTGTGCGTCCCGCTCGCAGTCCAGGCCGAACAGCAGGGCGTCCCTGGGCACCAGGTGCGGGAACAGGAACACCGCCTCGCGCGGCACCGCCGTGCCGTCCGCGAGTTCGACGCCGCACAGCCGGTCGTCCGTGACGACCACCCGCTCGACCTCGCCCTCGACGGTCCGCACGCCCCGGGCGTCGAGCCTGGCCCGGTCGTCGGCGGAGAGGTCCAGGGTGTGCGCGAGGAGCACCACGTCCGCCGACCACTGGCGCAGCAGCAGCGCCTGGTGGACCGCGCCGGGGTGGGTGCCGAGCACGCCGAGCGGGCGGTCGCGGACCTCGTAGCCGTGGCAGTACGGGCAGTGCAGCACGTCGCGGCCCCAGCGTTCGGCCAGGCCGGGCAGCTCCGGCAGGCCGTCGCGCAGTCCGGTGGCGACGACCACCCGGCGGGCCCGCAGCGCCGGGCCGCCGGCCAGGTGGACGTCGAAGGCCGGGACGCCCGCGAGCGGCACCGGCTCGACGTGGTCCACCCGGGCGTCGAGCAGGTCCACCCCGTACCCCGCCAGTTCGGCGCGCCCGGTCTCCCGCAGCGCGGCCGGGGACATGCCGTCCCGGGAGAGGAAGCCCCCCATCCGCGCGGCCGGGGCGTTGCGCGGCTGTCCGACGTCCACGACGGCCACCCGGCGGCAGGCCCGGGCCAGCACCAGGGCCGCGTTCAGTCCGGCGGCGCCGCCGCCGACCACCACGACGTCGTAGCCGTCGGTGGCGGCGGGGATCTCGGGAACGGTCCCGTTTCGCGTGTCGCTCACGGCGATCACCTCCACCGCCAGGCTGCGCCGACCACCGGGCGGCGGGCAACTTTCGTTGCTGTTTCGGCAACACGGCCCGGCGGCCGGCCGTTCGCCGCCCCCCGGCGGGCGAACGCCCCTTGCCCTGGAGCGCACTCCAACTCCTAGGGTCGGCAGCCGGATCAGCGACCCGCACACACCAGGGGGACCACCACCATGCGCTACCGCACCCTCGGCGGCACCGGCATCGAGGTCAGCGCCTACTGCCTCGGCACGATGATGTTCGGCTCGATCGGCAACCCCGACCACGACGACTGCGCCCGGATCGTCCACACCGCGCTCGACGCGGGCGTCAACTTCGTCGACACCGCCGACATGTACTCGGCCGGCGAGTCCGAGGAGATCGTCGGCAAGGCCCTCCAGGCCCGCGGCGACCGCGACGACGTCGTGCTCGCCACCAAGGTCCACTTCCCGATGGGCGAGGGCCGCAACCGCGGCGGCAACTCCCGCCGCTGGATCGTCCGCGAGGTCGAGGAGAGCCTGCGCCGACTGCGCACCGACCGGATCGACCTCTACCAGGTGCACCGGCCCGACCCCGGTACCGACCTGGAGGAGACCCTCGCCGTCCTCGGCGACCTGGTGCGGGCCGGCAAGATCCTCGCCTTCGGCTGCTCGACCTTCCCCGCGCACGAGCTGGTCGAGGCCCACCACGTCGCCGAGCGGCGGGGCCTGCCCCGCTTCCGCACCGAGCAGCCGCCGTACTCGCTGCTCGCCCGCGGCGTCGAGCGGGACGTGCTGCCGACCGTGCGGCGGCTCGGCATGGGCGCGCTGACCTGGTCGCCGCTCGCCTCGGGCTTCCTCACCGGCCGCTACCGCAAGGACCGGCCGATCGACCTGACCAGCGGGCGCGCCGCCCTGATGCCGGCCCGCTTCGACCCGGCACTGCCGGTCAACCGGGCCAAGCTGGACGCCGTGGAGGCGCTGACCGCCGTCGCCGAGGACCTCGGCCGCACCCTGCCGGAGCTGGCCGTCGCCTTCCCGCTGGCGCACCCGGCGGTCACCTCGGTGATCATCGGACCGCGCACCCCCGGCCAGCTGGAGGCCGCCCTCAAGGGCGCCGACCTGGTCCTGGACGACGCCGCCCTGGACCGCATCGACGCCATCGTCCCGCCGGGCACCGACGTCTACCCGCCGGACGGCGTCTGGAGGCCCCGCGCCCTCACCGACCCGGCCCTGCGCCGCCGTCTCCCCGGCGACCGCCGGGCGGCGGACCACCCGGTGCAGGACTGACCGGGCCGGCCGACCGCGTGCGGACCGGGCACGGACCGGGTGCCCTCGGGTGGGGCGCTCAGCGGCGCAGGAGGTCGATCACCCCGGTGAGGTCCTCCTCCGCACTGCCCTCGGCCAGCCGCCGCGCCATCAGCCCGAAGTAGGGCGTGAGCAGTTCGGCGCTCACGCCCTGCTCCTCGGCGGTGCGCAGGAACGTCGGCACACCGGCGACCTGCATCGCCAGGTTCGAGACGACGCCCTCGGTGTAGTCCCCGGTCGCCAGCTTCCCGGCGGTGGCCGCGACCGAGCCGGTCATCGCGGTCAGCCAGGAGGAGAGCAGCGGGGCGAACCCGACCGGGTCCACGGACTCGGCGCGCACCAGCGCGAAGGCGTGCGCGATGCCCGCGAACATCCCGTACATCGCGCTCAGCAGCGCCACGTCGTGCAGCGCGGCGAAGCCGGCGTCCTCACCGACGTACCTGGTCCCGGCCGGGACGGCGAGGACCGCGCGGTGCTCCTCGAACAGCTCGCGCGAGCCGCTGTAGAACACGTACGGGCCGGCCTCCGGGACGCCGATCATCGGAGGGACGGCCATGATGCCGCCGTCCAGGTAGCGGGCGCCGCGGCCGGTCACCCGTGCCGCCCGGGCACGGGCCGTGCCCGGGGTGCTGGTGACCAGGTTGACGACGTCCTTGCCACGGAGGTCGGCCCCGGCCAGCGCCTCCTCCACCGAGTCGTCGTCGAGCAGGCAGACCACCACCAGCCCGTTGGCGGCGACCGCCCCGGCCGCGGTGGCGGCGACGGCGGCGCCCCTCGCGGCGAGCGGTTCGGCCCGGGCGGCGGTGCGGTTCCAGACGGTCAGCGGATGCCCCGCGGCGAGCCAGGCCTCGGCCAGCGCGGCGCCCATCGTGCCGAGGCCGAGCAGCGTGAGCGGGGCGGGCGGGGTCGTCGAGGCGGTCGTGGAAGCGGTCGTCGAGGCGGTGTCGGCTGTCGTGTCGGTCATGCCGATCAGCCTCGTTCGGGCCCGAGGGGCGATCAAGTACGCACTTCGGAGTGGGTGGTTACCCTGAGGTGAGCGAGCAGGTCGGCGAAGGGGTGGGTGGGGGCAGGACATGGCGACCGTACCGAGGCCCGGCGCGTACGTGTGCGGGATCGACGCCGCGATGGACGTGATCGGCGGCAAGTGGAAGGTGCTGATCCTCTGGGAGCTGGGCGCGCGCCCGAACCGGCGCTTCGGCGAGCTGCGCCGCAACGTGCCGGGGATCACCGAGAAGGTGCTGGCCGCCCACCTGCGCGAACTGGAGGCGGACGGCGTCGTGCACCGCGAGTCGTACGAGGAGGTGCCGCCGCGGGTCGAGTACTCGCTCACGGAGGCCGGACTGCGGCTCAACGAGGCGCTGGCCCCGCTGGGCGCCTGGGCGCGCGAGCACGTGCTGGGCGGCCGGCCGCACCCCGTCGGGGCGTAGCGGCCGCCCGGCCCGACCGGCCGTCAGGCGATCGAGGCGGACACGATCGCCGCCACCGCGAGGTTGCAGCTGGCGGTCACCCAGACCGCCGGGTGCGGCTCCGGGTCGACCAGGATCGCGCCCAGCTTGCCCGGCGTCAGCACGTCCACCACCCAGAACGCGACGGCCATCAGCACCAGGCCGAGGACGCCGAAGGCGATCGTGGAGGCCAGGCCCTTCCCGAAGTCCTCGTAGGTGTAGAGGATCGCGGTGAAGACGATGCCGCCGATGCCGAGCAGCGCCGAGCTGAGCAGCACGGCCGCGTTGCGGTTGCGCTCCACCCAGATCTGGCGGCCGAGCTTGCCGGGCGTCAGGAGGTCCACCAGGACGATGCCGAGAAGCAGCAGGACCACGCCGACGCCGCCGAAGGCCGCCGCCGCGCCGAGTCCGTTCAGGATGTCGTTCATGGGTTGTGTGGCCCCCCGGGTCCGTGTCGCAGTCGCACGCCGTGGGCCGGGCGCCCGAGCGCGGGCCCCCTCCCGCGGTCAAGGATCGGCAAAAGATAACCCATTCATGGCCGGATTCCGAGAGGGAACCAGCCCCTCCCGCACCATCCGGGCCACGCGTACCATCGGACGCCATGACCCAGCCGTTGCCCGCCAGTTCCACCCGGATACCGGAAGCCCCCGGACCGGCCGCCGCAGATCCGGCCGCTCTGCCGGCCGCACTGCCGGCCGCCGCGGTGCCGGTGGCCGCAATCCCGGGCGCCTCCGCCCGCCGCCGCTCCGGCTTCGTCGCCCTGGGCATGGTCGGCACCCTCGCGCTCGCGCTCTCCGGCTGCTCGTCCTCCTCCGGGAAGAACCCGCCGAGCCGCTGCGTCGACCCGGCCACCCTCAAGGTCCTCGACAGCCACTCCTGCACCACCAAGGGCTCCACGACCACCGCCGGCCGCTGGTACTACTGCGGCTCCGGCGCCGCCACCGCCACCGGCGGCACCTTCGACAAGGCCGCCACCAAGCGCGGCGGCTTCGGCTGCCCGTCCGGCTCCAGCGGTTCGGGCGGGGGCTGATCCGCCGTGCGCCGCCGCACCGTCGAACCCCGCCCCGACTGGCTGGCCACCGTCGAGGGCCAGGGCCTCATCTACGCGATGTGCTCGGACCCCTGCAACCAGGGCGGCCCGCACGCCTACTGGGACGAGTCCGCCTACTACGAGTTCTCGCTGCCCGAGGTGGAGGCGCTGGAGGAGGTGGTCGAGGAGCTGCACGAGATGTCGCTGGCCGCCGCCGGCCACGTGGTCCGCACCGGCCGGTTCGCCGACTACGGCATCACCGACCCGCGGCTCGTCGCCGCCGTCACCGAGTCCTGGCACCGCCGCGACGAACAGCCCACCCTCTACGGGCGGTTCGACCTCGCCTACGACGGCACCGGCCCGGCGAAGCTGTTCGAGTACAACGCCGACACCCCGACCTCGCTGATCGAGGCGGCGGGACCGCAGTGGTTCTGGATGGAGGAGCGCTTCCCGCACGCCGACCAGTGGAACTCGCTGCACGAGCGGCTGGTCGCCGCCTGGGAGCGGCAGAAGCACCTGCTGCCGCCCGGCCCGGTGCACTTCGCGCACTCGCGCGGCGACACCGAGGGCGAGGACTGGATGACCACCCTCTACCTCCAGGAGTGCGCCGAGCAGGCCGGCCTCGAAACGGTCGGCATCGCCGTGGAGGACATCGGCTGGGACGGCCTGTCCGGCCGCTTCGTCGACCTGGAGCACCGCTTCGTCCGCGCCGTGTTCAAGCTCTACCCGTGGGAGTGGCTGGCCACCGACGAGTTCGGCGAGCAGCTGCTGGACGTCGTCGACCACGGCGGCTCCACCGGCTCCACGATGTGGATCGAGCCGGCCTGGAAGATGCTGCTCTCCAACAAGGCCCTGCTGGCCGTGCTCTGGGAGCTGTACCCGGGCCACCCCAACCTGCTGCCCGCCTACCTGGACGGCCCGCGCGAACTCGCCGCCCCGGACGGCCCGGGCTACGCCGCCAAGCCGCTGCTGGGCCGCGAGGGCGCGGGCGTGCGCATCGTCGAGCCCGGCGGCCGCGAGACCCGCCTCGCCGACTGGGCCGGCGACCCGGACCGCTACGGCGCCGAGGGCCACTGCTACCAGCAGCTCCACCCGCTGCCCGACTTCGACGGCAACCGCCCCGTCCTCGGCACCTGGGTCGTCGACGGCGAAGCCGCCGGCCTGGGCATCCGCGAGACCGACGACAGCCCCATCACCCACCAGGGCGCCCGCTTCCTGCCCCACCTCATCGTCTGAGCCGCCGAACAGCACCGGACCCACCGGACACCACCCGGCCGGCCCGCACCGGGCCCGGTGGCGGAATGCCGGGCGGGCCGGTGCTGTTTGATTGGCCCATGGCATCTCGTGCACGTGTACGCGCCCCCGAGCTGGTCGGGGCAGGCGGTTGGCTGAACACCGGCGGCAAGGAGCTGACGCTCGCCGACTTCCGGGGCAAGATCACCATCCTGGACTTCTGGACGTTCTGCTGCATCAACTGCCTGCACGTCCTCGACGAGTTGCGGGAGCTGGAGGAGAAGCACCGGGACACCGTGGTGATCGTCGGTGTGCACTCGCCCAAGTTCGTGCACGAGGCCGACCACCGGGCCGTGGTGGACGCGGTGGAGCGGTACGAGGTGCACCACCCGGTGCTGGACGACCCGGCGCTCGCGACGTGGAAGCAGTACGCGGTACGGGCCTGGCCGACGCTGGTGGTGATCGACCCGGAGGGGTACGTGGTCGCCCAGCACGCCGGCGAGGGGCACGCGCACGCGATCGCCCGGCTGGTCGAGGAGCTGGAGGCCGAGCACGCGGCGAAGGGCACCCTGCGGCGCGGCGACGGCCCGTACGTGGCGCCCGAGCCGACCGCCGGGGACCTCAGGTTCCCGGGCAAGGCCGTCCGGCTGCCGAACGGCCGCTTCCTGGTCGCCGACTCCGGCCACCACTCGCTGGTCGAGCTGGAGGCCGACGGCGAGACCGTGGTGCGCCGGATCGGCGACGGGGTGCGCGGCCTGGTCGACGGCGACAGCCCCCGGTTCAGCGAGCCGCAGGGCCTCGCGCTGCTGCCGGAGGGCACCGCCGACTACGACGTGGTGGTCGCCGACACCGTCAACCACGCGCTGCGCGGCGTCCGGCTGGCCGACGGCACCGTGACCACCCTGGCCGGAACCGGCCGGCAGTGGTGGCAGGGCTCGGCGACCGAGGGCCCGGCCCGCGAGGTGGACCTCTCCTCGCCGTGGGACGTCGCCTGGTTCGACGGCCGGGTCTGGATCGCGATGGCCGGCGTCCACCAGCTGTGGGCGTACGACCCGGCGGCCGGCACCGTCGGCGTCGCGGCCGGCACCACCAACGAGGGCCTGGTCGACGGGCCCGCCGCCGAGGCCTGGTTCGCCCAGCCGTCCGGCCTGGCCGTCTCGGCGGACGGCGAGCGGCTCTGGGTCGCCGACTCCGAGACCTCGGCGCTGCGCTGGGTTTCACGTGAAACCAAGGCCGTGCACAGCGCCGTCGGCACCGGGCTGTTCGACTTCGGGCACCGGGACGGCGCGGCCGGGCAGGCACTGCTCCAGCACCCGCTGGGCGTCACCGTGCTGCCGGACGGCTCGGTGGCCGTCAGCGACACCTACAACCACGCGCTGCGCCGTTACGACCCGGTGAGCGACGAGGTCAGCACGCTGGCCACCGACCTGCGCGAGCCGTCCGGCGCGGTGCTGGTGGACGGCGACATCGTGGTGGTCGAGTCCGCCCGGCACCGGCTGACCCGGCTGCGGCTGCCCGAGGAGGCGGTCCGGGTGGACGCGGTGGCGCACCGCACCCAGCGGGCCGCCACCGAGGTCGCGGCGGGCGCGCTGCGGCTGGACGTGGTGTTCCGGGCACCCACCGGCCAGAAGCTGGACGAGCGCTACGGCCCGTCCACCCGGCTCCTGGTCAGCGCCACCCCGCCCGAGCTGCTGGTCTCCGGAGCGGGCGCGGACAGCGCGCTCTCCCGCGAGCTGGTGCTCTCCGACACGGTGACCGAGGGCGTGCTGCACGTCTCGGCGATGGCGGCGTCCTGCGACGACGACCCGGCGGTCGAGTACCCGGCCTGCCACGTCCACCAGCAGGACTGGGGCGTGCCGGTACGGCTCACCGCCGACGGCGCGCGCCGGCTGCCGCTGGTGCTGGCCGGTCTGGAGTAGCCGGCCTGGAGCGGCCCGCGGGCTCACGCCGGTGCGGAGGGGCCGGCCCCTCCGCACCGGTCAGGGCTCAGCCCTCCAGGAACGCCTTGATCGCGCTCGCCAGCAGGTACGGGTCCTCCGCGCCGCACAGCTCGCGCGCCGAGTGCATGGAGAGCGCGGCGATGCCGCAGTCCACGGTCTGGATGCCGAGGCGGGCCGCGGTGATCGGGCCGATCGTCGTCCCGCAGGGCATGGCGTTGTTGGAGACGAAGGTCTGCCACGGCACGCCGGCCTTCTCGCAGGCCGCCGCGAACACCGCCCGGCCGACGCCGTCGGTGGCGTACCGGTTGTTGACGTTGACCTTGAGGATCGGGCCGCCGTTGGGCAGCGGGTGGTGGCCCGGCTCGTGCCGCTCGCTGTAGTTCGGGTGGACGGCGTGGCCCATGTCGGAGGAGAGGCAGACGGTGCCGGCCAGCGCCCGGGCCCGGTCCTCCAGGCCGCCGCCGCGCGCGTACACGCTGCGCTCCAGGACGTTGCCGAGCAGCGGGCTCTGCGCGCCGGTGTCGGACTCGCTGCCGGTCTCCTCGTGGTCGAAGGCGGCCAGCACCGGGATGTACGGCAGCGTCGCGCCGTCCGTCTCGGCGGCGGCGGCCACCGCGGCCAGCGCGGCGGTGGCGGCGTGCACCGAGAGCAGGTTGTCCAGCCGGGGACCGGCCAGCAGCTCGCGGTCCCGGCCCAGGTAGGAGGCGGGCTGGACGTCGTGGGTCATGAGGTCCCAGCCCGTCACCTCGGCCGCGTCGACCCCCGCCCGCTGGGCGACGTAGCCGATCAGCGAGCCCTCGTCGACCGGGCCGAGGCCCCAGATCGGCGTGAGGTGGCGCTGCTTGTCCAGCTTCATGCCGTCGTTGACCTGGCGGTCCAGGTGGATCGCCAGCTGCGGCACGCGCAGCAGCGGCTCGTCGAGCTGGACCAGCCGGCGGCTGCCGTCGCGCAGGGTGAGCCGGCCGGAGAGGCCGAGGTCCCGGTCGAGCCAGGTGTTGAGCGGCACCCCGCCGTAGATCTCCACCGCGACCTGCCGCCAGCCCGCCGATCCGGTGTCGGGGATCGGCTTCACCCGCAGGTTGGGTGAGTCGGTATGGGTCCCGACCACGCGGAACGGCGTCTCCGGCCCCGCGCCGGCCGGCACGTACCAGGCGATCAGCGCGCCGCCGCGGACGACGTACCGGCCGCCGGCCACGCCGTCCCAGGAGTCCGTTTCCAGCACCTGCCGGAAGCCGGCTTTCTCCAGACGCTCGGCCGCGCTCGCGACCGCGTGGTAGGGCGACGGCGAGGTGCCGAGGAAGGCGATCAGGTCATCGGTGTGCGTCCGGTCGAAGAAGGCCTGGCGGGCGGCGGTCGACATGCTGCTCCTGGGTCGAGGGAGGGCCGAGGCCGAAATGGGGGATCGGCTTCGCACCTTGAGCATATGCCCGTACACGGACATGACACTCGGAGCATCCCAACGGATGCAGAACACAGACAGAAACGTGAACTGACGCCCCCTCGACAAGCGGTGCGGCCCCGCTCCGGGTGCGCCGAAGGGCCCGGTCGGGGGGAC
>NZ_JBHVER010000241.1:0-10727 GCF_042802195.1 Kitasatospora sp. NPDC057500
TCACAAGGGTTGTGGGGCACCGTACGCCATACGACGACGGGCTCCGAACGCACAGCGTCCGGAGCCCGTCGTACGGGTTCAGCGCGAGGCTCAGGCCTCGTTCTTCTCCTCGGCGTTGTCCTCGGTGGCGGCCTCGGCCGTCTCCGTGGTCTCGTCCTCGTCGTCCTCGAGGTCGACGACCTCACCGTTGGTGTCGACGACCTTGGCGGCCTCGACCACGGTGGCCAGCGCCTTGCCGCGGGCGACCTCGCCGACCAGCAGCGGAACCTGGCCGCCCTGGACGACCTGCTGGGCGAACTGGTCCGGGGTCAGGCCCGAGCCGGCGGCGCGGCGGATGAGGTGCTCGGTCAGCTCCTCCTGGGAGACGTTGAGCTCCTCGTCGGCGACGATCTGGTCCAGGACGAACTGGGTCTTGATGCCCTTCTTCGCCTGCTCCTCCAGCTCCGCGAGGTACTCCTCCTCCGACTTGCCCTGGGTCTCCAGGTAGCTCGCCAGGGTGAGGCCCATCGGCTCCAGCTGGTGGTGCTCCAGGTTGTGCTTGCGGGTCTCGACCTCGTCCTTGAGGAGCTTCTCCGGGAACTCGATCTCGACCAGGCCGAGCAGCGCGTCCAGCACCTTCTCCTGGGCCTGGGTGGCCTGGTCGTACTCCTTCATGCGCTCCAGGCGCTTGCGGGAGTCGGCCTTCAGGTCCTCCAGGGTGTCGAACTCGCTGGCCAGCTGGGCGAACTCGTCGTCCAGCTCGGGCAGCTCCTTCTCCTGGACGGCGGTGACCTTGACGGTGACCTCGGAGGTCTTGCCCGCCTGGGTGCCGCCCTTGAGCTCGGTGGTGAAGGTGGCGGTGCCGCCGGCCTCCAGGCCGACGACGGCCTCGTCGATGCCGTCGATCAGACGGCCCGAGCCGATCTCGTAGCTCACGCCGGCGGCGGTGCCGTCCTCCGGCACCTCGCCGTCGACCTCGGCCTCCAGGTCGACGACCACGATGTCGCCGGCAGCGGCGGCGCGCTCGACGTCCTTGACCGAGGAGAAGCGCTCGCGCAGCTGCTCCAGGGACTTGGCGATGTCCTCGTCGGAGACCTCGATCGGGTCGACGGTGACCTCGATGGTCGAGAAGTCCGGCAGGGTGATCTCCGGGCGGACGTCGACCTCGGCGGTGAACTTCAGGTCACCGCCGTCGGCGATCTTCTCGACACCCTCGATGTTGGTGATGTCGGGCTGGCCGAGGACCTCGATCTTGCCCTCGTCGACGGCCTGCGTGTAGAAGCGCGGCAGGGCGTCGTTGACGGCCTCCTCCAGCACGGCACCACGGCCGAAGCGCTGGTCGATGACCCGGTTCGGGATCTTGCCCTTGCGGAAGCCCGGGACCGAGACCTGCTGGTTGATCTTCTTGTACGCCGCGTCGAGGCTGGGCTTGAGCTCCTCGAAGGGCACCTCGACGGTGAGTCGAACCCGGGTCGGGTTCAGAGTCTCGACGGCGCTCTTCACGGTTAGGTCTCCTATGGGCTTGCGGTCAGGTTGCCTGCGCCCTCCCCGGACGCCGGCCGGGGCCGGTTTCCAGCGGGTCGGGCGAGACGGGCGATGGGCGGTTGGAGCTGCATCTCCCGTGGGGGGTGGACGGTGAGCGTGACTCCTCGCCCTCGTGCGGTTGACCTGGGTGGACGCCACAGGGACTACCGCCAGCGCCCCATCCTACCGGTACCACGAAAGGCGGACGCCAGGACGCCGCCGTCCGGGCCCGTTCAGGCCCTCCCGGCGGCCCTCCGGGCCGGTCCGGACGCGTCCCCGCCGCCCTCGGCCGGCGGCGCGCCGGCCGCCCCGCCGGCCGGTCCGTCGCCGGGTCCGTCCCCGGGCCCCGGGCCGCCCTGCACCGGCGCCGGGCGCATGGTCGCGGCGGCGTCGGAGTCCCGCACCCACAGCGCGATCACGGCCGCGAGCAGGGCCAGGACGGAGGCGGTCAGGAAGGCCGCGCGGTAGGCCGTGAGGTTCGCCACGGGCGTACCCGAGGCGTCCGCGGCGAACGGCCCGACGGCGGTCAGCACGGTGCCGAGCACGGCCACGCCGAGCGCCGAGCCGATCTGGCGCTGGGCGTTGTAGAGGGTGGAGGCGGCGCCGGTGGCGGCGGCGGGGACGGTCGCGAAGGCGGCGGTCTGGCTCGGCATGAAGACGTGCGACATCGCGAAGCCGGTCAGGAAGAGCAGCCCGCGCACGGCCCAGAGGTTGCTCTCCGGCCCGATCGTCGCCATCAGCGCCAGGCAGCCGGCCACCACGGCGGACCCGGCGGCGAGGAGCCGGCGCGGGCCGATCCTCGGGTAGAGCCGGGCCGACACCTGGGAGGCGAGCATCACGCCGAGCGCCTCGGGGAACACCATCAGCCCGCTGTGCAGGGCGTCCATGCCGAGCGCGTTCTGCATCAGCAGCGGGAACAGGTAGAGCATGCCGAGGAAGGCCGCGCCGGAGAAGAGCGAGAGCAGGTTGACGGTGCGGAAGATCCGGTCCCGGAAGAGCCGCAGGTCGAGCATCGGCTCGGGGCGGCGCAGCTCGACCGCGACCAGGGCGGCGAGGGCGAGCAGGCCGGCGAGCGCCGGGGCGAGGATGCGCGCGCTCCCCCAGCCCTCAGACGCCCCCTCGGACAGCCCGTACATCGTGCCGCCGAAGCCGACGGCGGCGAGCAGGAAGCCGGAGAGGTCGAAACGCCCGGCCCGCTCGACGCGGTAGTCGGGCAGGAAGAGCAGGCCGAAGACCAGCCCCGCGAGGCCCACCGGCACGTTGACGATGAAGACCCAGTGCCAGGACCAGCTGTCCACCAGCCAGCCGCCGAGCACCGGCCCGCTGGCCGGGGCGACGGCGGTGGGCAGCATCAGCACCCGGGTGGCCCGCATCCGCTCCTCCTGCGGGAAGGCGCGGAAGAGCATGGTCATCCCGACCGGGGTGAGCAGGCCGCCGGCCGCGCCCTGGAGGATCCGGTACAGGGTGAGCGAGGCCAGCGAGTCGGCCGTGCCGCAGAGCAGCGAGGCGGCGGTGAACAGCGCCAGCGAGTACAGGAAGACCCTGCGGGTGCCGTAGCGGTCGCCGAGCCAGCCGGAGAGCGGGACGAAGACGGCCAGGCTGACCAGGTAGCCGACGTTGATCACGCCGACCCCGGCCGGATCGGTGCCGAAGTCCCGGCCGATCGCGGGCAGGGCCACGTTGACGATCGTGCCGTCCATGATCGTCATGAACAGCGAGGCAACGAAGACGACGCCGACCGCGATCTTGGGGTTCATCCGCGTCGGCCGGCTCGGGCTCGTCGCACTCATCGGGGGATCTCCAGGCTTGGTGAAAAATCAACCACCTACCATGCCGGAGTCGGGCCGGAAACGACAACAGGGCCCCGCCCTGGGCGAGACCCTGCGCACGGTCGGGGTGACCGGATTCGAACCGACGGCCTTCCGCTCCCAAAGCGGACGCGCTACCAAACTGCGCCACACCCCGTGGTGCCGAGAGGAAGCGTACACGCCGGGCCCCGCCGGATCGCCGAGATATTCCGAGGCCCTCACCGGGAATCGGGTGTGCGCACAGCCGACCGGACCAGGTACGCTGTTCCCGACCTTCCGTCCGGCGACGGCCGGAGGATCACGCGGGCGTAGCTCAATGGTAGAGCCCTAGTCTTCCAAACTAGTCACGCGAGTTCGATTCTCGTCGCCCGCTCAGCAGGACGAACGGCCCCGGTGGATGTGCGCATCCACCGGGGCCGTTCGCGTTTCCGGCACCCCGTCGGCCCTGCACCCCGTCAGCCCCGGGGCCTCACAGGCCCAGCCGGGCGGCCCGGGCGGCGGCCCGCTCCAGCAGCCGGTGGACGTCGGCCTGGCGGGTGGCGGGCCGGTCGTTGAACTCGTCCGGGGAGTTCACCGGGCGGCCGGTGGCGTGCAGCACCTCCATCAGCTGCACCCGGGCGGTGCGCACGGTGGCCGGGGTGCCGAACCCGTGGGCGAGCACCGCCGCCTGGGCGCCGAGCAGGCAGACCCGGCCGGAGGCGTCCCACATCGCGCCCTGCAGCCAGCCGTGTGCGGCGATGTAGCGGGAGGCGAGGGCGAGGTGCTCGGCGGCGGTGAGCGGGACGGGCCGGGCCGGACGGCGCAGCGCCCGGTCGAGCAGGGTGGCCCGGGGCGGGCGGTGGCCGGCGTGCCAGGGCTGCGGCACCGAGCCGTACGGGCAGACGTAGGGCGCCGGGGTGCGCGCGGGGGCGGGCAGCGAGGCGAGGTACGCCTCGATCTCGGCGACCAGCCCGGCGGCGTCCGGGCCGAACGGGACGAGGGGCCGCGGGGCGGGGGCGGGCCCGAGGGCGGTGCGGGGCATGCGGGTTCTCCAGGCGGAGCCGGTGGTTCTCGCTACCCAAAATGGTGCATTCCGGTCATCTCTGCGAGTGGAACGGCACGCCGGTGGCTCCGGACCCGAACGGCGCGGCGGCGCCCGGACGGTTTCCCGGGGGGCCTCCGGGCCGATAGCCTCGGCGGCGTTCGAGAGCAGTTCGATGGCAGATGGCGTTCGAGCGATTCGAAGCCGTGAGCTGAGGAGTCCCCGTGCGCCCGCAGGACCGACTGGCCGTGATTCAGCGCTGCGTGGTCCGGGAGATGGCGCGGCTCGGGCAGGGGTTCACCGTCGACGGCGAGGTGGTGCGCGGTCCCGGGACGGTCGCGGTGGCCGTCCGGGAGCACCCCGGCAGTGAGGGCGCCGGGCACGTCGACCTCGGCTGGGCGATGGAGCTCGGCCGGGCCGACGCTCCGGTGGTGTGGGACTGCACGGCCGGCCTCGGCAAGACCGAGGAGGAGAAGCTCGAGAACGCGGTGCGGATGTGGGCGACCACCACGGCGGCCGCGCTGGTCGAGCTGCGGGAGGGGCACGGCGCGCACGCCGACCACGCCGACCACCCCGAACTGCCCGGCTGGCACGCCGTCCAGGGGCCGGCTGCGGTCTTCGGGTTCGGCAACGAGCGGCTGGCGGCCTGGCTGGCCGGGAACCGGGTGGTGCCGGCGCTGGCGCCCGCGCTGCTGCCGGCGCTGACCGGGCCGGGCTCGCGCCGGCCGCACGGGGTGAAGCTGTTCCTCGGCGGGCGGTCGGGGGACGACGTGGCCGAGGTCAGGATCGACGGCGAGGTCAGCGAGGCGGCGTCGGCGGCGCTGCGCGCGCTGGACTGGCCGCGCGGCGAGCGGCTGTGCTGGGCCCGGCTGTTCGTGCTGCTGACGGCCCGCGAGGAGCCGCCGGCGGCGATGACCGCGCCGGCCGGCGCCGGCGGGGTCGCGTCGGCCCGGCCGGCGGCCGTGGCGGCGGCGCGCCCGCGGGGCCTGTTCGCCCGGTGGCGCCAGGCGAGGCGCGCCGGCCGGTGACGGGACGCCGGCCGCGGAGGTCCGGCGGTCCGGCGGTCAGCCGGCGATGCTGGAGATGGACTTGGCGAGCTGGGACAGGAAGTCCTGGATCGGCTTGGCGGCCGTGCTCTGGTTGAGCATGAAGCCGAACAGGGCGGCCAGGATGAAGTGCCCGGGCTTCAGCTGCTTCTGGCGGATGAAGATGAAGCAGATGACGCCGAACAGGACCAGCGCGGAGACGGAGAGTGCCACCCGGACTCACTTCCTCGTTTCATAGCGGGGCGCCACCGGCGGACGACCCCTGCGAAGCCGGACCCCGGCCTGTCCGACGGTCCCGAGGCGGAACGGCAGTTCGTCCGGCACGTCGAGGCCGGAGGGAAGGCAGCCCGGTACGGACGCACGGTTTCCGTCGTGCCGCATGTGACGCCCCCCATCCCCCGAATCCTGAACAGTCCCGCCCGGACTCAGTGTGGTCGACCGTGCCGATTGCGTAAAGGTCTGACAGTAGGTCGAACGCCGACATCCTGCGATGCGAGACGAGTTTCCGCCGACCGGGACGATAGCCGAGACATCCTGACGAATAGTCGGCGGGGCACCGCTGAGCGGCCGGGAAACGTTCGGCGGGCCGGAACGGAACCGGCAGGTCCGCTCCGCTTCCGGGGTGCCGGAATTGGCTGAAGATCAGCTCCGGGGCTTGACAGCAGCTGCCGTTGGCACGTGCCGTCGCACAGGGCGCCTCAACAGGGCCCGCGGCGGGGCTCCGGCGGGCCGCCGAAGGCCGCTCAGTCGCGCCAGAGCAGCAGGACCGCGCGGTCGTCGTTGATGTCCCGTGCGACCGTCTCGATCAGCCGGGAGGCAGCGCCGCCGCCGGCGCCCGGGCCGCCGCCCGGCACCAGCCGGTCCGCCTCGCCCATCAGCCGGTCCATGCCCTCCGAGAGGTCCCGGCCGGGTGCCTCGACCATGCCGTCGGTGCACAGCAGCAGGACGTCACCGCGGTTCAACCGCCCCCGCACGCCCTCGAACTTGGCGCCGTCGTAGATGCCGAGCGCCGGTCCCTCCTGCGCCTCCTTGACCTCCCAGCGGCCGGCGCCCGCCAGCCGCTGCATGCCCGGCAGGTGCCCGGCCGAGAGCAACTCGTACTCGCCGGTGTCCAGGTCGAGCACCAGGTGCACGGCGGTCGCGAAGCCCTCCTCCCAGGACTGCCGCAGCAGATAGCCGTTGGCGGCGGGCAGGAAGTCGTGCGCGGGCAGCGAGCCGAGCAGCCCGCCGAACGCTCCGGAGAGCAGCAGCGCCCGCGAGCCTGCGTCCATGCCCTTGCCGGAGACGTCCGCGAGGACCACCTCCAGCACCCGCCGGCCGGGGCCGGTGCGGTCGGCGACCACGAAGTCGCCCGAGAAGGACTGCCCGCCGGCCGGGCGCAGCGCCATGTCGGCGTGCCAGCCGTCCGGCAGCCGGGGCACCCGGCTCTGCACCCGCAGCCGCTCGCGCAGGTCGAAGAGCATCGTCGAGCCGCCCCACCAGGGCACGCCGACCCGGCTGCGGAACTGGGCCAGCAGCAGTCCGCCGACGCCGGCCGCGCCGACCACCAGGGCGGCGCCGGGGGTGACCCCGTAGGTGTAGGACTCGGGGTGGTCGCTGGCCACCCGCTGGCCGGTGTGGATGACCGACTCGGCGGACAGGCCGAGCGCGGCCAGCGCGTACAGCACCACCAGGGAGCCGGGGCGCAGCAGCAGGGCCGCCGCCAGGATCGGCAGCACCAGGGCGGTGGGCGGGGCCCAGGCGGGCCACCAGACGTTGAGCAGGATCAGCAGCGGCACCAGCAGGGAGAGCGCGCAGAGCACCGGCCAGTCGGCGGCGCCGCCGCGGAAGTAGTCCACTCCGGCGGTGCGCAGCCTTCGGCGGACCCGGCGGAGCCTCTTGCGCAACCGGGCCGTCACGGGGTCGGACGCCGGGGCGGCGCCGGGCCTCGTCGCAGTCGTCTGGGGCGGTGTGCCCGGCGCTCTGCCAGCCATGGGGACCGACCATATCCAGCGCCCCCGGTCGGCGTCGACGGCCCGGGCGGGGGCGGCGGTGCGGTGGCGCGGGCCCGTCAGCGGGTTTCGGCCGATTGCGGCGGGTGGCGGCCGGAGTGTCAGGAGGCGTGCGGGCACAGGGCGTACGAACCGCCCGGGCGGCGCGTGCCCCGTCGCACGGGCGGGTCGGGCGCGGCGTGCGCCGGGGTGCGCGCTGTGGCCGATCACACAGCGATCACACAGCCGCCGTCCAGCCGCCGTCCGGCCGGTTCCGCACCCTCCAACGCGGGCCGGGGAACGCAGCGGCCGGCCGCACCGTCCCGGGCGCGGCCGGCCGCCGGGAGGAGCCGGGACGGGCGGGAGGGGTCAGGCCTCCTGCTGCGGGTGGTGGGCCGGGATCGGCGGGAGCTCGCCGGTGGTCTCGTACACGCCGAGCATGTCGATCCGGCGGGTGTGGCGCTCGTCGCCGCTGTACGGGGTGTTGAGGAAGATCTCGACGAACTTGGTGGCCTCGTCCTCGGTGTGCATCCGGCCGCCGATGGAGATCACGTTGGCGTTGTTGTGCTCGCGGCCGAGCGCGGCGGTCTGCTCGCTCCAGGCCAGCGCGGCGCGGACGCCCTTGACCTTGTTGGCGGCGATCGCCTCGCCGTTGCCCGAGCCGCCGATCACGATGCCCAGCGACTGCGGGTCGGAGGCGGTGCGCTCGGCGGCGCGCAGGCAGAACGGCGGGTAGTCGTCGAGGGCGTCGTAGATGTGCGGCCCGCAGTCGACCGGCTCGTGGCCGGCCTCCTTGAGCCACTCCACGAGGTGGTTCTTCAGTTCGTATCCGGCATGGTCGGAGCCCAGGTACACGCGCATGCCCATGAGTGTGGCATGCGCGCGGACCCGGGCTCCGCAGGGGGCGGCGCGTTCGGCAGGTCCGGCGCCGGGCCGGGCCCGACGAGGAGGTGGCGCGGTGCCGCCGACGGCACCGGACCGGGGCGCCCCGGGGGCGGGCCCGGCCCCGACGGGGGCCTCAGCGGCGGCCGAGGAGCTTCCAGGCGACCGGCAGGGCGCCGGCGGCGAGGGCGGCCTTCAGGGCGTCGCCGACCAGGTACGGGTAGAGGCCGAGTTCGGCGGCGCGGGCCATCGGGACGTCGAGGGCGAACGCCAGGTAGGGCACGCCGACCGCGTAGATGGCGAGGCTGCCGAGGACCATCGCGGCGGCGGTGCGCACCGGCGAGCGGTCGGCGCCGCGCCGGGCCAGCGCGCCGACCAGGCCGGCGGCCAGCACGAAGCCGATCGCGTAGCCGAGCGAGGGCATCGACCAGCCGGAGGAGCCCTCGGCGAACCACGGCACGCCCGCCATGCCGGCCAGCAGGTAGAGGCCGAGCGAGGCGATGCCCCGGCGGGTGCCGAGCGCGGTGCCGACCAGCAGGGCGGCGAAGGTCTGGCCGGTGACCGGCACCGGGGAGCCGGGGACGTTCACCGACAGCTGGGCGGCCAGGCCGGTGAGCGCGGCGCCGCCGGCGACCAGGGCGAGGTCGCGGGCCTGGGCGCCGAGGCGGGTGCCGGCGGCGGGCAGCAGGTCCGCGAGGACGGCGCGGCTCGGAACGGGGGTGCTGGCGGTGGCCATCGGGCTTCTCCTCGGCACGGTGGGGATCCGGACGATCGAAGGATCAGCGGATCAAGTGAGTGATCACTCCGAACCTACGCGGCGATCGCACCGAACACCGTCAGGGATCCGGACAAAGCCCCGGCCGCCCTCCTTGTCGGGTCCCGACCCACCGGCACGACGGAACGTGACCGCACGGGCCCGGAATGTCACGATGAGGTCCGCATGCTGATCCCGGACCGGGCATTCTTGGCATGCACAGCCACGTCACCGGATATTGGACAGCTCGCACCGCATGTCGAACAGTCTGGATCCACCTCCCATGGCCCGCTCCTCCGCGCGCTCCGCGCCGCCCGGGACCACCACACCCCCTCCCCCGGCCCCCGGCCAGCAGCTCTCGCACGGGCTCAAGCAGCGCCACCTCTCGATGATCGCGCTCGGCGGCGTCATCGGCGCGGGCCTGTTCGTCGGCTCCGGCGCGGGCATCGCGGCGGCCGGACCCGCCATCATCCTGGCCTTCGTGCTCTCGGGGCTGCTGGTCATGCTGATCATGCGGATGCTCGGCGAGATGTCGGCGGCCCGCCCGGCCTCCGGCTCCTTCTCCGTGCACGCCGAGAAGGAGCTCGGCCCCTGGGCCGGGATCACCGCCGGCTGGATGTACTGGGTGATGCTCTGCTGCGGCGTCGCCGCCGAGGCCACCGCCGCCGGCCGGATCGTCAACGGCTGGGTCCCCGGCGTCTCCGCCTGGATCTGGGTCGCCCTGTTCATGGTGTTCTTCTGCGCCAGCAACCTCACCGCGGTGAAGAACTTCGGCGAGTTCGAGTTCTGGTTCGCCGCCGTCAAGGTCGCCGCGATCATCGCCTTCCTGGTGCTGGGCGCACTCGGCGTGGCCGGCGTGCTCGGCCCCGGCGCCCCCGGCACCACCAACCTCACCGGCCAGGGCGGCTTCCTGCCCACCGGCGTCAGCGGACTGATCGTCGGCCTGCTCGCCTCCGTCTTCGCCTACGGGGGCCTGGAGACCGTCACCATCGCCGCCGCCGAGTCCGAGGACCCCAAGCGCAACGTCGCCTACGCGGTGCGCACCGCCGTCTGGCGGATCGCGATCTTCTACATCGGCTCGATGGCACTGGTCGTCACCCTGGTCTCCTGGAAGGACCCGGCGGTCGTCGCCGACGGCCCCTACGTCACCGTGCTGCGCCACCTCGGGGTGCCGGGCGCCGGGACCATCATGCAGTTCGTGGTGCTGATCGCCCTGCTGTCCGCGATGAACGCCAACATCTACGGCGCCTCCCGGATGGCCTACTCGCTGGTCGGCCGCGGCCAGGGCCCGCGCGCCCTCGCCAAGGTCAGCGGCGGGGTGCCCCGGCGGGCCGTGCTGGCCTCCTGCCTGTTCGGCTTCGCCGCCGTACTGGCCGCCAAGTTCTGGCCCGCCACCGTCTTCACCTGGCTGATGAACACCACCGGCGTCGCCATCCTGGTCGTCTGGCTGTTCATCTGCGTCGTCCAGCTGCGGATGCGCCGCCGGCTGGAGCGCGAGGCGCCCGGGCTGCTCACCGTGCGGATGTGGGGCTTCCCGTACCTGACCTGGGTCGCGATGGCCGCCGTCGCCGGCATCCTCGCCCTGATGACCACCACCGAGGGCAACCGGCAGCAGCTGTACGCGGCGGGCGTGCTGGTCGCGCTGCTCACCACCGCCGGCCTGGTCAAGCAGCGCCGGGACGCCGCCCGGGGCTGACCCGCGCGAGCGGAGCGAAGGGGGCCCGGCACCGTGCGGTGCCGGGC
>NZ_JBHVER010000242.1:0-10617 GCF_042802195.1 Kitasatospora sp. NPDC057500
GACCGTGGCCTGTCAGGTGTTCGCGGTACCGGCGGCTCCGCCGTCCTGGCCGCCGCCGGGGAAGCCCGGGATGGCCGGCAGCCTGCCGCTGTAGTCGTCGATGCCCTTGACGATGGTGTCCATCACCGCGACGTCCGGCGCCTTGCCGGCGATGTCGAAGCCCAGGTGCACCGAGACCAGCGCCTTGCCGTCGGCGGACGGGAAGACCACGGTCTGGACGTAGCCGTCGTTGCCCTTGGCGGCGTCCACCTTCCAGCGGACCAGGTAGCCGTCGCGGCCGTCCACCTTGACCGCCTCGGACTTGAGCTCCTCGTGCGAGAGGATCTCGTTGTAGGAGTCCTTGGCGGCCTTCTCGATGTCGGCCTTGGCCGCCGCCTGCACATCGGTGCCGCCGCCGTCGATCCGGCCGGTGTTGGCGCCGCCGAGCGAGCAGGTGCCGCCGCCCTCGCAGTCGTAGGGGCCGATGCTGAGCGCGGCGAAGCCGTCGCGGGTGGTGCCCCCCTCCCAGCCGGAGGGGACGGGCAGGACCAGCCGGTTCACCACGTCGACGGCCCGGTCGTCGGCGTTCCCCTTGCCGTTGCCGTTGCCGTTGCCGTTGCCGTTGCCGTTGCCGTTGCCGCCGTTGCCGTTGCCGCCGTTGCCGTTGCCGCCGTTGCCGTTCCCCTTGCCGCCGCCCCCGTTGCTGCCGCCGTTGCCGTCGCCCCCGGGGCCGTCGTCCTGCGGGCCGCCGAAGTCCGGCAGCCCGGGCCACCGGCCCTCGCCGTCCTGCCCGGGCGGGCCGGCGGGGCGTGCGACGCGGCGCCGGTCGCCGTCGTCGTCGTTCATCGCCAGGTAGGTGACGCCCGAGCCGGCGCCCAGGCCGAGCACGGCCGCCACCGCCGCCGCGATCACCACCTTGGACGGCTTGCGCCGCTGCTTCGTGGCCGCCGGCGCCGGAACGCCGTAGACGGTGCCGAAGGGGGGCGGCTCCGGGTAGCGGACCGACGTCCCGCCCTCCAGCACCTCCCCCTCCAGCACCCGGGGCCCGGCGGCCTCGTCCGGCCCCGGAGCGTCGGCCGGCGGAGCCTCCGGCGGCGGCGCGTCCGAGGGTGCGGGCCGGGTGCTGGCCGTCCACCCCTTGCCGTCCCACCAGCGCTGCGGTCTCGGGTCGCTGGTGATGTCCTTCGGGTCCGGGTACCACCCGGCGGGGATCTGCTCACTCACGACAGAGAATCTAAAGGCAGCCGGATAAGCGCGAAATCAGCTGGGCCCCGAATTCCGGCCTTTTCCATGAGATTACGGTGAGAAGGTCCCCCGCGGGCCCTACAACGGGGTCACGTAGGCACCGGCGATCCCGCCGTCCACCAGGAACTCGCTCGCCGTGATGAAGGAGGAGTCGTCGCTGGCGAGGAAGGCCACCGCGGCGGCGATCTCCTCCGGGCGGGCGAAGCGGCCCAGCGGGATGTGCACCAGCCGGCGGGCCGCGCGCTCCGGGTCCTTGGCGAACAGCTCGCGCAGCAGCGGGGTGTCCACCGGCCCCGGCGACAGCGCGTTGACCCGGATGCCCTCCCGGGCGAACTGCACGCCCAGCTCGCGGGACATCGCCAGCACGCCGCCCTTGGAGGCGGTGTAGGAGATCTGCGAGGTGGCGGCGCCCATCCGGGCCACGAAGCTCGCGGTGTTGATGATCGAGCCGCGTCCGTGCCGGCGCATGTACGGCAGCGCGGCCCTGCAACAGAGGTAGACCGACGTCAGGTTGACCTCCTGGACCCGGCGCCAGGCGTCCAGTTCGGTGGTGAGGATGGAGTCGTCCTCCGGTGGCGAGATGCCGGCGTTGTTGAACGCCACGTCCACGCTGCCGCAGGTCTCGTAGGCCTCGTCGAAGAGCGCCTCGACCATCGCCGGGTCGGTCACGTCGGTGTGCACGAAGAGGCCGCCGACCTCCTCGGCCGCCGCCTTGCCGGTGGTCTCGTCGATGTCGGCGCAGACCACCTCGGCGCCCTCGGCGGCGAGCCGGCGGGCCGAGGCCAGGCCGATCCCGCTGCCCGCGCCGGTGATCACCGCCGTCCGGCCGACCAGCCGGCGGCAGACCGGCGCCGCGGGCTGCGCGGCCTTCTCCGACTTGTCGGACGCGTGCGGGTGATGGGGCTGGGGGGTCACCGGGTGCTCCTACTCCTCGGTCCGGATGAAGACGTTCTTGGTCTCGGTGAAGTGCGCCAGCGCCTCCGGCCCCAGCTCGCGGCCGACCCCGGACTCGCCGAAGCCGCCGAACGGCGTCCAGTACCGCACCGAGGCGTGCGAGTTGACGGACAGGTTGCCCGCCGCGACGCCCCGGGCCATGCGCAGCGCCCGGCCGAGGTCGCGGGTCCAGATCGAGCCGGACAGGCCGTACCGGGTGGCGTTGGCGAGCCGCAGCGCGTCCGCCTCGTCGGTGAACGGCAGGACGACCGCGACCGGTCCGAAGATCTCCTCGGTGACCGCGGGAACGTCCTCCCGGGTGGGCGCCAGCACCGTCGGCGGGTACCAGTGGCCGGGGCCGTCCGGCACCGCGCCGCGGGCCAGCACCGGCAGTTCGGGCGTCACGTACGACGCCACCCGGCGGACCTGCGCGGCCGAGATCAGCGGCCCCAGGTCGGTGCGCGGATCGGCCGGGTCGCCGGTGCGGATCCGCTCGACGGCCGGCAGCAGCAGCGCCAGGAAGTCGTCGTAGGCCTCGCGCTGGACCAGGATCCGGCTGCGGGCGCAGCAGTCCTGGCCGCTGTTGTCGAGGAAGGACGCCGGGTCGGCGGCGCCCTTGAGGTCGGCGTCCGCGAAGACGATGTTGGGGCTCTTGCCGCCGAGTTCGAGGGTGACCCGCTTGGCCCGGGCCGCGCAGCGGGCGGCGACCTCCTTGCCGACGACGGTCGACCCGGTGAAGACGATCTTGCGCACCGCCGGGTGGTCGACCAGGGCCCGGCCGGTGACCGGCCCGGCGCCCGGCACCACCTGGAACAGGCCCTCCGGGAGGCCCGCGGCGAGGGCGAGTTCGGCCAGCCGCAGCGCGGTGAGCGGGGTGGGCTCGGCGGGCTTCAGCAGGACGGCGTTCCCGGCGGCCAGGGCGGGGGCGAAGCCCCAGGCGGCGATCGGCATCGGGAAGTTCCACGGCGCGATCACCCCGACCACGCCGACGGGTTCGTGGAAGGTGACGTCCAGTCCGCCGGCCACCGGGATCTGCCGGCCGGTCAGCCGCTCCACTCCCCCTGCCGCGTACTCCAGCAGGTCGCGGACGTTGCCCGCCTCCCAGGTGGCGTTGCCGATGGTGTGGCCGGCCTCGGCGACCTCCAGGGCGGCGAGTTCGGGGACGTGCACGTCCACCTGGTCGGCGAAGCGGCGCAGCAGCCGGGCGCGTTCCCCGGGGGCGAGGGCGGCCCAGCCGCGCTGCGCCGCGGCGGCGCGCCGTACGGCGGCGTCGAGTTGCCCGGGGGTGGTGTCGGGGACGGTGCCGAGGACCTCGCCGGTGGCGGGGTTGCGCAGGGTGCGGTCGGCGGGCCGCGCCCCGGTGAGGGTGGTGGTCGTGTCGATGGTTGTCACATCCGCTCGAAGGATCGGTAGCGCTCCCAGTCGGTGATGGCGCTGTCGTAGGCGGCCTGTTCGACCCGGGCCATGTGCAGGTAGTGCTCGACCACGTCGTCCCCGAAGGCGGTGCGGGCGAGTTCGCTCGCACCCCACAGGTCGGCCGCCTCGCGCAGCGAGGCGGGCACCCGGGCGTAGTCGTCGACGGCGTAGGCGTTGCCGAGGCAGGGGGCGGGCAGTTCGAGCTTGCGCTGGATCCCGTCGAGTCCGGCGGCGATCATGCCGGCCACCGCCAGGTACGGGTTGACGTCGCCGCCGGGCACCCGGTTCTCCATCCGCAGGCCGGCGCCGTGTCCGACCACCCGGTAGGCGCAGGTCCGGTTGTCCCGGCCCCAGGCGACGGCGGTCGGGGCGAAGGAGCCGGGGCGGAAGCGCTTGTAGGAGTTGATGTTCGGCGCGTAGAGCAGGGTGAACTCGCGCAGTGCGGCGAGCTGTCCGGCCAGGAAGTGCCGCATGGTGTCGGTCATCCGGCCGTCCGCGGCGGCGAAGGCCGGGGCGCCGACGGCGTCGCGCAGCGAGAGGTGGATGTGGCAGCTGTTGCCCTCGCGCTGGTCGTACTTGGCCATGAAGGTGAGCGCGCAGCCGAGTTGGGCGGCGATCTCCTTGGCGCCGGTCTTGTAGACGCTGTGCTGGTCGCAGGTGGTGAGGGCGTCGGCGTAGCGGAAGGCGATCTCGTGCTGGCCGAGGTTGCACTCGCCCTTGGCGGACTCCACGACCAGGCCGGCGCCGGCCATCTCGATGCGGATGCGGGAGAGCAGCGGCTCGACCCGGGCGGTGCCGAGCAGCGAGTAGTCGGCGTTGTAGAGGTTGGCGGGGGTGAGGCCGCGGTAGCCGCCCTGCCAGGCCTGTTCGTAGGTGTCGCGGAAGACCAGGAACTCCAGTTCGGTGCCGATGTCCGCAGCCAGGCCGTGTTCGGCGAGCCGGTCGATCTGGCGCCGCAGCAGCTGGCGGGGCGCGGCCGCCACCGGGTGGCCGCCGCGGCCGGCCAGGTCGGCGGTGACCTGGGCGGTGCCGGGCTGCCAGGGGGTCAGGCGCAGGGTGGACAGGTCGGGGCGCATGGCGAAGTCGCCGTAGCCGCTCTCCCAGGAGGAGAGCGCGTAGCCGTCCACCGTGTTGAGCTCGACGTCGACGGCGAGCAGGTACTCGCAGGCCTCGGCGCCGTGCTCGGCGACCTCGTCCAGGAAGAAGCGGGCGGCGAAGCGCTTGCCCTGGAGGCGGCCCTGCATGTCGGTGAAGCCGAGGGCGACGGTGTGGACCTCGCCGGCGTCGACCAGGGTGCGCAGCTCGTTCAGGGTCAGCGGGGCGCGGCGCGGCGGGGTGCCGGGTACGGCGCCGGGGGGCGCGGTGGTGCCGGGCGCGGCGGTGCGGTCGGACATGGCGGACGCCCTCCTCGTCGATCACGCAGCGAGACCAAGCGGTCACAGGGAACCGTACGGCCTGTCGCGGAGGGCGCGGAAGAGGGCGGCGGGTGTGGCGCGCCGATGTGCGAGGTTGACGAGGGATCGGGCGGGACGGGAGGAGAATGCGCGCCATGGATCGCAGGCCTTTTGTCGGCGTCAGCACCTATCTGGTGGACGCGAGTTGGAGCGACTGGCGGGATCGCCGGGTGGCCCTGGTGCCGCAGCGGTACACCGCGTACGTCCAGGACGCGGGCGGGATCGCGGTGCTGCTGCCGCCGGACGCCCCCGAGCGCGCCCCGGAGGTCCTCGCCCGGCTCGACGCCCTGGTCATCGCGGGCGGGCCGGACATCGACCCCGCCTACTACGGGCAGCCGCCGCACCCGCTGAGCGACATCGACGCGGTGGAACGGGACGTCTGGGAGAGCGCGCTGCTGCGGGCTGCGCTGGCGGCCGGGATTCCGCTGCTGGGGATCTGCCGGGGCATGCAGGTGCTCAACGTGGTGTGCGGCGGCACGCTGATCCAGCACCTGCCGGACGTCGTCGAGGTGGACGTGCACGGCGGCTCGCCCGGCCGGTACGGGACGCACGTGGTGCGGCCGGTGCCGGGCACGCTGCTGGGCGGGTTGCTGCCGGAGCCCGAGCTGACCGTGCCGACCTTCCACCACCAGGCGGTGGACCGGCTGGGGACGGGGCTGCGGGTGAGCGCGCACGCGCCGGACGGGACGGTGGAGGCGGTGGAGGGGCCGGGGTTCACGCTCGGGGTGCAGTGGCATCCGGAGCAGGGTGACGACCTGCGGGTGATGCAGGCGCTGGTGCGGGCGGCGACGGCGGCGCGGTCGGTGCAGCTGGAGCCGGTGGAGGTGGGGTCGCCGGTCGGGTAGCCGGTGCGGGGCTCCCGGCCGGCGCTCCCGGTCGGCGCTCGTGGCAGGCGCCTACAGCAGGGGCCTACGGCAGGGGCAGCCCGGCCGCCGACGCGATCACCCCGGCCGCGCCGGCGGCCAGCAGGGCGAGCACCACCCCGCGCCGGGCGGCGACCAGCCAGAGCAGTGCGAGGGCCAGTACGGCCCACTGCCAGCCGTGGGCGAGCGCGGCGGCGAGCGGCAGCGCCGAGCCGGCGATGGCGCCGACCACCGCCGGTCCGGCGCCGGTCAGGAAGTCCTGCACCCGTCGGTCGGCGCGCAGCCGGTCGAAGTGCCGGCCGCCGAGGAGCACGAAGAGGAAGGACGGCGCGAAGGCGACCGCGGCGGCGAGCAGCCCGCCGGCGATCCCGGCGGCGGCGTAGCCGACCACCGCGACGGTCTGCACCACCGGGCCGGGGGTGACCTGGCCGAGGGCGACGGCGTTGAGGAACTGTCCGTCGGTCATCCAGTGGTAGCGGTTCACGGCGTCGTCCCGCATCAGCGGGATGATCACGAACCCTCCGCCGTAGGAGAGCGCGCCCACCTTGAACGCCACCCAGGCCACCGCACCGAGCCCGCCGAGCGCGGGCAGCCCGGCGGCGAGCGGCAGGGCGCTCGCGGCGCGTCCGCGGCCGTGCCCCGGCTCCCGTCCACGGGCCCGGACGGCGACCTCGGCCAGCCCGGAGGCGATCAGCACCAGGACCAGCCAGGGCCCGGTCAGCACGGCCGCCACCGCCCCGGCGAGCGCGTACCCGGCCCAGCGGGCGCGGGCGGCCCTCGCCCGTCCGGCTCTGCCGAAGCTCGCGGGGACCAGCGAGGTGGCCGCCTGCACGGCGACCGCCGGGACGGCCGCGCCCGCGCCGGCGGCCGCGCCGAGCACCCACGGCGGCGGGTCGCCGGCCAGGAACAGCACGGCGAGGGCGAGGATCAGCGCGAGTCCGGGGGCAATGAAGCAGGCCCCGCCGACCAGCGCGCCCGGGGTGCCGCGCAGCCGCCAGGCGGTGAGGATCGCGAGCTGGGTGGAGGCCGGCCCGGGCAGCAGGTTGGTCGCCGCGATGCCGTCCTCGAACTCGTCCGGGGAGAGCCACTTGCGCCGCTCCACGCAGAGCCGGCGCAGCAGCAGGATGTGTGCGGGCGGTCCTCCGAAGCCGGTGATGCCGATCCGGCCCCATTCGCGGGCGATCGTGCCCAGGCTCACCCGTCCGGTCGTCTCCATGCGCGTCTCCCCTGTTCAGCGGCGGCGCGACGATACCGGACGGGGGTTACCGCACGGCAATGACAACGGTCTCCAGTGCAGCCTTTGGATCTTCCTCCGATCTGCGGTTCACTTCGAGTGCGAGGCGCTCGCGCGCCCCGCCGGTTACCCCCCGCGCGTTCCTGCGCGTTCATGCGTCCCATGTGTTCCAGGAGAGGACTTCGATGGCCGGCCACGAGCACTCCCACCATGATCATGAGCATGACCAGAAGGACCGGAAGCATGCCCATGGCGGGCACGGTGGCCACGGTGGCCACGGCGGCCACTCGCACGGCGTCGCCGCCGACGCCGACCGCCGCTGGCTGGTGATGGCGCTCGCGCTGATCGTGGTGTTCATGGCCGGCGAGGTGGTGGTCGGCTTCGCCGCCAAGTCGCTCGCGCTGATCTCGGACGCGGCGCACATGCTCACCGACGCCGCCTCGATCGTCCTCGCGCTCATCGCCATGCGGCTCTCCGCCCGCCCCGCGCGCGGCGGCTACACCTACGGCCTCAAGCGCGCCGAGATCCTCTCCGCCCAGGCCAACGGCGTGACCCTGCTGGTGCTGTCCGCCTGGCTCGGCTACGAGGCGATCAGCCGGCTGTTCGAACCCCCGGAGGTGACCGGTTCGCTGGTGCTGGTCACCGCGCTGGTCGGTGTGGTCGTCAACATCGCCGCCACCTGGTGCATGTCCAAGGCCAACCGCAGCTCGCTGAACGTCGAGGGCGCCTTCCAGCACGTCCTGACCGACCTGTACGCGTTCATCGCCACCGCCGTGGCCGGTGTGGTCATGGTGACCACCGGCTTCGCCCGGGCCGACTCGATCGCCTCCCTCATCGTGGTCGCGCTGATGCTGAAGGCGGGCATCGGCCTGGTCCGCGACTCCGGGCGGATCTTCCTGGAGGCCGCGCCCGCGGGCGTCGACCCGGACGCGGTGGCCGACCGGCTGGTCGCCCAGCCGCTGGTGGAGGAGATCCACGACCTGCACATCTGGGAGATCACCTCCGGCCAGCCCGCGCTCTCCGCGCACATCCTGGTCACCCCGGGCGGCGACTGCCACTCGGTGCGGCGCGACCTGCAGCGCCGGCTCGCCGACGAGTACGGCATCACCCACAGCACCCTCCAGGTCGACCACGTCGGCGAGGACGAGGCCGGCGCGCTGCTGCAGATCACCACGCCCGGCGACCTCACCCCCGAACACTGCGCCGACGCCCACGGCCCCGTCCACCGCGCCGGGCCGCACGAGCACTAGCGGGCCGTCCATGTCGTCCCGGTACGGCATGATCGGAGGCGTGACCGCACCCCGCCTGATGCTGCTCGACTCCGCCAGCCTCTACTTCCGGGCCTACTACGGTGTACCGGACACCCTGCGCTCGCCGCAGGGTGAGCCGGTCAACGCCGTCCGGGGCCTGCTGGACTTCATCGCCCGGCTGGTCCACGACCACCGGCCCGACCAGCTGGTCGCCTGCATGGACGCCGACTGGCGGCCCCAGTGGCGGGTGGACCTCATCCCCTCCTACAAGACCCACCGGGTCGCCGAGGCCGCCGCCGACGGCGAGGAGGAGGTGCCGGACACGCTTGCCCCGCAGGTCCCGGTGATCGAGCAGGTGCTGGACGCGCTCGGCATCGCCCGGATCGGCTCCCCCGGCTACGAGGCGGACGACGTGATCGGCACGCTGACCGCCCGGGCCACCGGTCCGGTGCAGATCGTCACCGGCGACCGCGACCTGTTCCAACTGGTCGACGACGCCCGCGCGATCACCGTGCTGTACCCGGTCAAGGGCATGGGCAACCTCCAGGTCACCGACGACGCGCTGCTGCTGGAGAAGTACGGCGTGCGCGGCGCCCAGTACGCCGACCTGGCCGCCCTGCGCGGCGACCCGAGCGACGGCCTGCCCGGCGTCAAGGGCATCGGCGAGAAGACGGCGGCCCAACTGATCCACGAGTACGGCGACCTGGCCGGCATCCGCACCGCCGCCCAGGACATCGGCTCGGGCCTCACCCCGGCCCGCCGGCGCAACCTCCTGGAGGCCTCCGCCTACCTGGACGTCGCGCCCACCGTGGTCGGCGTCGCCACCGACGCCCCGGTGCCCGACTTCGACCCCGCCCTGCCGGCCGAGCCCCTCGACCCGATGACCCTGGAGGCCCTCGCCGCCCGCTGGGGCCTCGGCACCTCCCTGGACCGCGTCCTGGAGGCGCTGACCGGCTGATCCGCGTCCCGCTCCCCCGGGGCCCGCCGCATCGCGCGGCGGGCCCTTCTGCTTTGCCACGCCGTGAACTCTTGACCGCAATCTGCTTTGCGATGCAAAGTTGGCGAACTGGCACGACGTCACCAGGGGGAAGCATGAACACACTGCACCGGAGCGACCCGGCGGAGCTGCTCGCCGCGACGGAGGGCCTGCGCGCCCGGGCCCGCACCCGCCTGCGCGGCTCGGGCGTCCCGCTGCTCACCTTCGGGCTGCTCGCCCTCGCGGCCGCGCCGATCGCCCGGGAGGCCTGCAACTTCCCGGCCGACGGGCGCAGCATCATTTCGTACCCGGCCTTCGCGTACTCGGAGTACATCGACCTCTGCGTGCCGCACTCGTTCGACGGCCCGTGCGAGCGGGGCGAGTTCGACGGAGCCATCCTCCGCTTCGCCGGCTGGGGCCTCTGGTACGCCCTCCTGCCGCTGGCCTGGTTCGTCCTCGCCCGCTGGTACCGGCGGCGCGGGGTGACCCGCGGCATAGTCCCGCACCGCCGCGCCTGGCTCGGCACCGCGGCCGTCGCCGGCGTCCTGATCGCGGCCGTCCCGTTCGTCCTGCTGTTCTCCCACCGGGTGCCGCAGCGCGTCTCCTTCCTCGCGAACAGCTACGCCTCGCCCTGGTACGTGGTCGGCATCGGCCTGCTCGTCCTCGGCCTCACCGAGCGCAACCGCGTGGTGGCCGTCACCGGGCTCGCCCACGCCGTGCTGCTCACCGCCTACCTCTCGGAGCTCTGGGGCGCCGGCTGGCTGCCCTGGCTCGACCACTTCGACACCGCGTGGGCCACCGGCTCCCAGCCGAAGGCCCTGCTGCTCGCCGCACTCCTGCTCGCCCCCGGCCTGGCCCAGTGGACCGCCGGATCCCGTACGGTCACCCCATGAGCGTTGCGGACGACACCGAGGAGCAGCATCCGACCCTGGCCCTGGACGACACCGTCCACCAGCGGGTCCGGCTCGGCATCCTGGCGATCGCCCGCGAGGCCGAGAGCGTCGAGTTCGCCTTCCTCAAGCAGGAGTTGGGGCTCACCGACGGCAACCTCTCGCGCCACCTGAAGGTCCTGGAGGACTCCGGCCTGGTCGCCGTCAACAAGGGCTACGCCGGCCGCCGCCCCCGCACCTGGATCGCCCTCACCCCCACCGGCGCCCAGGCCCTCGACCACGAACTCCGCGCCCTCCGCGCCCTCGTCCACCGCCTGGAAGCCGCCGGCCCCCCACCCACCTGACCCCCTGCTCCGCCTGTGGGGGCGGGAGTGGGA
>NZ_JBHVER010000243.1:0-10576 GCF_042802195.1 Kitasatospora sp. NPDC057500
GTCCCCCGGCGGGCCGGACTCTCGTCGTTCCCGCGGCCGGCTCAGTCCAGGCCGGCGGTGCGCCCGAGGGCGTCCGGCTGGCTCTCCTCGATCCGGCGCATCATCCGGGCCAGCATCCCGGACAGCACGGTGCGGTCCTCGCCGACGATGTCCTGGAGCAGCTCCTCCTCGAAGACCGCGGCCATCCGCATCGACTCCAGCCACTTGTCCCGGCCGAGCTCGGTCAGCTCGATGATCACCCGGACCCGGTTGGCCTCGTCCCGCTCCCGGGTGACCAGCCCCTCGGTGACCATCCGGTCGATCCGGTGGGTCATCGCGGCGGGGGTGAGCCCCAGGCGCTTGGCCAGCTCCCCGGGGCCGAGCCGGTACGGGCTGCCGGAGACCACCAGGGCCTTGAGCACCTCCCACTCGGCGGAGGTGATTCCGAGCACAGTCAGCTGCCGGTCGTAGGCGACGGTCATCCGCCGGGCGACCCGGGAGAGCGTCTGCACGATGGTCTCCACCTGCGGGTCGACGGTGGGGAATTCCCGCTGGTAGAGGGCCACCTGCTCGGCGATGCCCAGCTCGCGGGGGGTGGCCGGCGCGGGCTTCTCTGCAGTCATGCGGACCAGTGTCCCATGCGAAGTGCACTCCTTAAGCCTTTGACTCGGCACTCTTCTGGTGCTAAGACTTTAGAGTCAAACTTTAGCTCTTAAGTCTTCTTCCCTTAAGAGTACGCATCGAAAACTGGCGGAGCCCTGACGCCTCCGTCCGCAATGAAGGGGTGTGCACGGTGACCGGCACGGTGAAGCAGCAGAGGCAGCAGCGACGCGGGGCGGGCGGCCCGCTGCGCCGCGTCCAGATCGGAAACGCGCTCAGCGCGTTCGGCAGCGGATTCACGATGCCGTACATGTTCGTGTACGTGGACCAGGTGCGCGGGCTGGGCCCGCTCGCCGCCGGGATGGTGTTCACCGTCTTCGCGCTGGCCGCGCTCGCCGTCCTGCCGTTCACCGGCCGCGGCATCGACCGCTACGGGCCGCGCCCGGTGCTGCTGATCGGCGCCGCGCTGGCCGCCACCGGCGCGTTCGCCTTCGGGCACGCCACCGGCACCCCGGCGCTGCTGGTCTCCTCGTTCCTGTTCGGCGCGGGTGTCACCACCTGCCAGCCGGCGCTCGCCACGATGATCGTCCGCTGCTCCACCGCGGCGACCCGCTCGCACGCCTTCGCGCTCCAGTTCACCCTGATCAACCTGGGCATGGGCATCGGCGCGCTGGTCGGCGGGCAGATCGTGGACGTCGCCGACCCGGCCAGCCTGACCCGGCTGTTCACCATCGAGGCCGCGACCTTCCTCGGCCTCGCCCTGGTGACCGGCACCGCCCGGATCCCGAAGGCCGCCCCGCTGCTGGTCCAGGAGAGGACCGACGGCCCGCAGGGCCTGCGCGCCCTGCTCGCCGACAAGGCCATGCTCCGGCTCAGCATCCTCGCCGGGCTGATCTTCTTCACCTGCTACGGCCAGTTCGAGTCCGGAGTCGCCGCCTTCGCCACCGACACCGTCGGCACCGCCCCGTCCACCCTGGGCATCGCCATCGGCGCCAACGCGCTGACCATCGTGGTGCTCCAGATGTTCGTGGTGCGGATCACCGCCCGCCGCCGGCGCACCACCGCGATGGCCGCCGCCGCCGTGGTCTGGCTCGGCGCCTGGACGATGGCCCTGGTGGCCGGCCTGGTCCGGACCGAGGCGATGGCCGCCACGGTCGCGATCGTCTCGATCTACGCCCTCTTCGGCGTCGGCGAGTCGCTGCTCGCCCCCACCATGGGCCCGATGGTCGCCGACCTCGCCCCGGCCCGGCTGCTCGGCACCTACAACGCCGGGTACGCCCTGGTGAAGCAGGTCGCGATCGCCGTCGGCCCGGCGGTGGGCGTGCTGCTGGTCGGCTCCGGCACCTGGCCGCTCTACCTGGCGGCGATGGCCGGCTGCACCGTGCTGATCGTCGTCCTGGCGCTGCGCCTGCGGCCGTACCTCACCGCGGCCCAGGACAACGCGGCCGACGGCTCGGCCGGGGCCGAGCAGGCCCCCGCGGCCCCGGTCCGCGCCCCGGCCCGGCCGGCCCGCGAGCTGCAGACCGCGGCATAGCCGGAGGGCGTGTCCGACGGACACGCCCCCGGCCCGGCGGGCGCCGGACAGGTCACCTGTCCGGCGCCCGTCGCGCTTGGTTTCGCGCCCAGCGGCACATAGTGTCGGTGGCTGTCGGCCGTCCGGCCGCGGTCACACGGGCCCGTGCAGGCCGCCCCCGGCCGACGCGGGCCGGCCGCGGCCACCGGCGCAACCCGTCGGCGGCCGGCACAGGCGAGACAGGCGAACCGGCGAGGCAACCGACACCATGACCCAAGCGGCGCTCACCCACCCCCCGGCGGCAGCGGTCCCGGCCGGCCCGGCACCGGAACGGCGGGGGCTGCTGCGCCGGGCGGCGGACCGCTCCGACTGGCTCGGACCGATCGCCGTGGCGGTCTTCGCCGGGCTGCTGCGGTTCTGGAACCTCGGCTACCCCAACGCCTTCGTCTTCGACGAGACCTACTACCCCAAGGACGCCTGGTCCCTGCTCCGGCAGGGCTACGAGGGCACCTGGCCGGAGCACGCGAACGAGCAGGTGCTGGCCGTCCCGCAGCAGATCCCGCTCACCTCCGCGCCCGAGTTCATCGCCCACCCGCCGCTCGGCAAATGGGTGATCTCGCTCGGCGAGTGGGCCTTCGGCCTGCACCCCTTCGGCTGGCGGTTCATGACCGCGCTGCTCGGCACCCTCACCGTGCTGATGCTCGCCCGGATCGGCCGCCGGCTCTTCGGCTCCACCCTGGTCGGCTGCACCGCCGCCCTGCTGATGGCCGTCGACGGCCTCCAGCTGGTGATGAGCCGGGTCGGCCTGCTCGACGGCGTCCAGATGTTCTTCGTACTGGCCGCCTTCGGCGCGCTGCTGATCGACCGCGACCGCACCCGGGCGCGGCTCGCCGCCGTGCTGCCCGACCTCGGCGGGGACACCGTCCGGCTCGGCTGGCGGCCCTGGCGGATCACCGCCGGGCTCTGCCTGGGCGCCGCCGCCGGGGTCAAGTGGAACGGTGCCATGGTGCTCGCCGCCTTCGGGCTGCTCACGGTGCTGTGGGACCGGTCCGGCCGCCGCTGGGCCGGCGCCCGCCGCCCCTGGCGCTCGATGCTCCGCCTCGACGCGCTGCCCGCCTTCCTCGCCGTGGTGGGCTCCGCGTTCACCGTCTACGTCGCCGGCTGGGCCGGCTGGCTGTTCACCGGCGGCGGCTTCGACCGCCACTGGGCCGACGACCGGGCCGGGCTCTCCCCGGACAGCGTCCTCGGCGTCGCACTGCCGCAGGTGTCGATGAGCTGGGTGCCCGCGCCGCTGCGCAGCCTCTGGCACTACCACTCCCAGATGTACGACTTCAATACCGGCCTGAGCAGCCCGCACACCTACCAGTCCAACCCGTTCAGCTGGCTGGTCCAGGGCCGTCCGGTCTCCATGTACTGGGAGCAGGTGCCGGTCGGCCAGCGCGGCTGCACCGCGTCCGGTGGCTGCGCTGCGCAGATCCTCGGCCTGGGCACCCCGCTGCTCTGGTGGACCGCCTGCTTCGCCCTGCTCTACCTGCTCTGGCGCTGGTTCTTCCGCCGGGACTGGCGCTCCGGCGCGGTGCTGTGCGGCGTGGCCGGCGTCTACCTGCCGTGGTTCCAGTACCAGGAGCGGACGGTCTTCTCCTTCTACATGGTGGTGCTCGTCCCCTTCCTCTGCCTGGCCGTGGCGCAGATGCTGGGCGCGATGCTCGGCCCGGAGGGGTGTCCGCCCGAACGGCGCCGGATCGGTGCGGTCGGCGCCGGGCTGATCGTGCTGGCGATCATGGCCTGCTTCGCCTTCTTCTACCCGCTGTACACGGCGGAGGTGATCCCGATGACGTCCTGGCAGGACCGGATGTGGTTCACCAGCTGGATCTGACCGGTGCTCCGGCTCGCCGACGGGGAGCGGCTGCTGCCGGTCACCCCGGGGCTGGGCGCGGTCACCGCCGCGCTGCTGCTGGCGGCCGTCGCCGTCGCCGGGTGGGGGCGGCTCGGCCACGGGCGCGCCGTCCTGCGGGCCGGGCTGCGCGCGGTGGTGCAGCTGGCCGCCGTCGCGCTGGTGATCACCTGGGTGGTCGGCTCGCGCTGGTGGTCCGCGCTCTTCGTGCTGCTGATGTTCTCGGTCGCGGTGCGCACCGCCGGGCGGCGGATGGTGCCCGCCCCCGGGCGAGGCTGGCCGTGGGCGGCCGTGCCGATCGGGGCCGGGGTGCTGCCGGTGCTCCTCCTGCTGCTCGGCAGCGGACTGCTGCCGCCGAAGGGCCTGTCGGTGATCCCGGTCGCCGGCATCCTGATCGGCGGCGCGCTCACCGCCACCTCGCTGTCCGGGCGACGGGCCCTGGACGAGCTGCGCCAGCGGCACGGCGAGGTCGAGGCGGCGCTGGCGCTCGGCTTCGAGGAGCGGGACGCCCGGATGGAGATCTGCCGCACCGCCGCCGCCACCTCGCTCGTCCCGGCGCTCGACCAGACCCGGACGGTGGGCCTGGTCACCCTGCCGGGCGCCTTCGTCGGGATGCTGCTCGGCGGGGCCTCGCCGGTCCAGGCGGGCGCGGTGCAGCTGTTCGTCCTGGTCGGGCTGCTGGCGGTGGAGTCGGTGGCGGTCGTGGTGGTGCTGGAGCTGGTGGGGCGGGGTTCGGTCGACGCCGGGCGGCCGGGAGGGGTGATCGGGTAGGCTGGCGGGGTTGAAGGGGAGTAGCCCTCCACCGGACCGTCGACATACTGGCCCCCTCGGGGCCCGGCGCCCGGGGCACCGCGATCGTGTGGCGGTGCCGGCGAGACCTTCGGCCGCAGTGCTGTGTGTACGGGCGCGCGTCGTGCGCGTTCCGTGGATTGCCAACCAGCGCTGTCGGGCCGGAGCGACCCCTGACGGAGCTGCTGCGGGCCGGCAGCCCGAACCCGAGGGACACCACCCCCGATGAGTCTGACCGTCGCCGCGATCACCTTCGGCATCATCTTCCTGTCGGAACTGCCCGACAAGACCGCGCTGGCCAGCCTGATGCTCGGCGCCAAGTACCGGGCGAGCTACGTCTTCGCCGGGATCGCCGCCGCCTTCGCCCTCCAGGTGGGCATCGCCCTGGTCGCCGGAAAGCTGCTCTCGCTGCTGCCGCACCGCTGGGTGGAGGGCGTCACCGGCGTGCTGTTCCTGGCCGGCGCGGCGATGCTGCTGTTCCACGGCGGGGACGACGACGAGGACGGGCACGCCGCCAAGGAGCCGTCCGCCAACAGCTTCTGGAAGGTCGCCGGGGCCAGTTTCGTGGTCGTGGCAGTCGCCGAGTTCGGCGACCTGACCCAGATCATGACCGCCAACCTGGCCGCCAAGTACGCCGACCCGCTCGCCGTGGGCCTGGGCGCCTGGCTGGCGCTGTGCGCGGTGGCCGGGATCGCGATCCTGGGCGGGCAGAAGCTGCTGAAGCACGTTCCGATGAAGATGATCATCCGGGTCGCGGCGAGCGTGATGATCCTGATGGCCGGGTTCAGCATCTTCCAGGCGGTCACGGGCTGACGCGGCGGCCCGGCGCCCCGCCGTCCGTTCAGCAGCCGGTGCGGTTGTCCAGGGCGGCGCGGGTGTTCGGGCCGTAGACGCCCCGGGCGTCGCCCCGGATGCTGTTGATGTTCTGGAAGTACGCGACCATGGACTCCGTCCGGTCGTCGTACTTGCCGGTCGGGGGCAGCTTCTGCCAGCAGATCACGACGCCGAGTTTGCGCTGGAGCGCCACGACGTCGGGCCCCTCCATTCCGGGCTCCAGGGTGCGCACCGTGGGGGCGGGGTCCGGGGTCGGGGTGGCGGTCGGGGCCGGCGGCGCGGTCGTGGGTGCCGGGGTGGCGGGTGCCGGGGCGGGGGGTGGGGGTGTGGTCACCGGGTCGGGAACCGGGGCCGGTGCGGGGGCCGGGGGAGCGGCGGCCGCCGTGGTGGCGGGCGCGGCCGACGGCGGTGGGGTGGCGGCGGTCGTCCGGGGCGGGGAGGGCTTGGCGCTCGTGCGGGCCGGGGTGGGCGTCGGTTCCGCGGTGGGCGTCTCCGCGGCGGGCGGCGGTGCGCTCGGGCTCGGTTCGGCCGGGGCGGTCGGGTCCACCGGCGCGAGGCCGAGCGTGGCGGTCGGCGCGGGGGCTGCCCGGTCGTCCGGTTCGGAGGAGGGCGTGATCGCGTAGGCGAGGCCCACGGTGACCGCCAGCAGGCCGGCGCCGGCCGCGATCAGCAGGCCCTTGCGGCGCGCCAGCGGGCCGCGGGCCTCCTGCTGCTCCGCCGCGCGCCGGGCGGCCCGGCCGCCGCCGAGAGCGGCGGTCGCGGGGGCGGCGGCGAACGGGAAGACGCCCAGCTCGTCCTCGGCCCCGCCGTCGGCGGGTGGGGCCGAGGCCGGGGCGCTTCCGGCCGGGGCGTTCCCGGCGGGGGCGGGGGCGGGGGCGGGGGCGGCGGGCGGCGGCGGGAACGACGGGGCGGAGGCGACGGGCGGCAGCACGGTGGTCGCGTAGGCGTCGGCGTCCGGGCCCAGCGGGGGAGCGGCGGGGGGCGCCACCGGCGGTCCGCCGGGGGGCGGTCCGGCGGGCGGCGGGCCGGGCGTCGGCAGCACGGTGGTGCCGAACGGGTCGGTGGCCCGCGGCCCCGGCGGCGGGTTCTCCACGATCGGGCCGACGGCCTGCGGCACGTACGGGCGGACCAGCGGCGGGCCCTCCAGGTGCGGCAGGACGGCGGTCTCGTCGAGGCTGCCGTCCGGAACGAGGCAGTGGCACCCTGCGGAGCGTGCGGTGCCGCACGTCGGGCAGTGCTGGTCCGGCATCGGCCGGCCCTCCTCGGTGTCTCGGTCGGTAGCGGTCGCGGTCTCGGACCCGGGCTGCGGTCGGACTGGGGTCCAGGCGGTGGACGGGCCTGATTATGCAGGACGTGCCTGAGAGGGGACAGGGCGGTCCGGTCCGCCGCGGGGGCCTTGTGCCGGTTGGTGGGGGTTGGGGACCGATGAACGGTCGATGTGCCGATGCGAACGTCCTGATACCGGACGTTCTTACGTTCGGCTCAACTGAAAACGCGCGAAATGGTGCATTTCTGACAACATGGTGGCCGGGAGTGATCACCGCCGAGCCGCTACGGAGACGGAGGCGCCATGACGGATCCGACCGCCGCGTCCGACCGCGTCCCGGCGGGCGAGCCGGGCCCGCCCCAGGTCGCCGGGCGGAGTCTGTGGGTGCCGATCGGCGCCCTGCTGCTGGCGATGCTGCTCGCGGCGCTCGACCAGACCATCGTCTCCACCGCCCTGCCCACCATCGTCAGCGACCTCGGCGGCCTGGAGCACCTCTCCTGGGTGGTCACCGCCTACCTGCTGGCCTCCACCGCGGCAACCCCGCTCTGGGGCAAGCTCGGCGACATGTACGGCCGGAAGGTGTTCTTCCAGGCGTCCATCGTGATCTTCCTGCTGGGCTCGGTGCTCTGCGGCATCGCCCAGAACATGGGTGAGCTGATCGCCTTCCGCGCCCTCCAGGGCCTGGGCGGCGGCGGGCTGATGGTGCTCTCCCAGGCCATCGTCGGCGACCTCGTGCCGCCCCGGGACCGCGGCAGGTACCAGGGCGTCTTCGGCGCCGTCTTCGGTGTCACCAGCGTGCTCGGGCCGCTGCTCGGCGGGCTGTTCGTCGACAACCTCAGCTGGCGCTGGGTGTTCTACATCAACCTGCCGATCGGTGTGGTCGCCCTCGCCGTGGTCGCGACCGTGCTGCCCGGGGCGCAGACCCGCCGCCGGCACCGGATCGACTACCTCGGCACCACGCTGATCGCCGCCGTCGCCACCTGCGTGGTGCTGGTGACCTCGCTCGGCGGGACGACCTGGGCGTGGGACTCCTGGCAGATCATCGGCCTGGGCGTGCTCGGGCTGCTCCTGCTGCTGGCCTTCGTGCTGGTGGAGCGGGCCGCGGCCGAACCCGTCCTGCCGCTGCGGCTGTTCCGCTCCCGGACGTTCAGCCTGGTGGCCGTCATCTCCTTCGTGGTCGGCTTCGCGATGTTCGGCGCGCTCACCTATCTGCCGACCTTCCTCCAGGTCGTCATGGGCGTCTCGCCGACGGTGTCCGGTGTCCATATGCTGCCGATGGTGATCGGCATGCTGGTCACCTCGATCGGCTCCGGTCAGATCGTGTCCCGCACCGGTCACTACCGGACCTTCCCGATCGCCGGCTCGGCCGTCACCGTCGTCGGCCTGCTGTTGCTCTCGCTGCTCGACGAGCACACCAGCACCCTGGTGATGAGCTGCTACTTCCTGGTCTTCGGCCTCGGCCTCGGCCTGGTGATGCAGGTGCTGGTGCTGATCGTGCAGAACTCGGTCGGCTACCAGGACCTCGGCGTCGCCACCGCCGGCGCCACCTTCTTCCGCTCCATCGGCGCCTCCGTCGGCGTCTCGGTCTTCGGCACGGTCTTCGCCTCCGGCCTCGACCGCCGGCTGGGGGAGGCGCTGGCCGGCGTCCCGCTGCCGCCCGGCTTCGACCCCGGGCTGATCACCTCCGACCCGCGCGTCATCGAGATCCTGCCCGCCGCCGTCCAGGACGGGATCCACCACGCCTACGCCGAGTCGATCACCCGGGTCTTCCTGTACGCGGTGCCGGTGGCCGCCGTCGCCTTCGTCCTGTCGCTGTTCCTGCGGGAGCAGAAGCTGCGCAGCACCGTGACCGCCCCCGACCTCGGCGAGTCGATCGGCCTCAACCCGGTGGAGCGCTCCTCGCTGGACGAGATCGGCCGGGCCCTGTCCGTGCTGAACACCCGGGAGGCCCGGCGCGACCTCTTCAAGCGGATCACCGCCACCGCCGGGCTCGACCTCAAGCCCGCCTCCAGCTGGCTGCTGCTCCAGATGCACCATCACGGCTCGGTGGAGCCCGGTGAACTGGCGGAGCGCCGGGTGGTCCCGTTCGCGGTGGTGGAGGAGGCGGCGCGCGAGGTCGAGGGCCGGGGTCTGGCCGCGCGCAGCGCCGGGCTGCCGCTGCGGCTCACCGAGCCGGGTGAGGCGGCGGCGCTCCAGCTGGTCGCCGCCCGGCGCAAGCAGCTGGCCGAACTCCTCGGCGACTGGGACGAGAAGCAGTTCGACGACCTCGCCGAACTGCTCACCCGGCTGGCGTCCTCCCTCTGCGCGGACCCCCGCGACCGGCCGGACGCCGTCGGCCACGAGCCCCCGTACCACGGCGAGGGCCGTTCCTTCTGACGGTCAGGTGCTCCCGAGCCACCGGGGGGTGTCCAGCTGGAACGGGTTCCCGGGCGCGAGCGCCCGCAGTGCGTCCTCCAGCCCGCGCAACTGCTCCTCGCCGCCGAGCTGTTCGGCCCACTCCTCGCGGAGCTCGTCGAAGATCCGGGCCGAGCGGGCCAGGCCGTCGACCCCGTGCGCCGTCAGCCGGACCACCTTCCGCCGGGCGTCCGCCGGATCACCGCCGCGCTCGACGTACCCGAGCCGTTCGAGCTGCTCGACGGTCTTGCCGGCCGCCTGCTTGGACACCCCGAGCCGCCGGCCCAGCTCGACGGCGGTGGTGCCGTCCGCCCCGACCGCCTGGAAGACGAACCCGTGCATCGGCCGCATGTCCGGATGCCCCTCGCGGGCGAGCCGCTCGTGCAACTCGTCGATGATCACCCGGAACGCGAACAGCAGCCGCAGCGGCAGTTCAAAACCCGGCCTGGCCTGCTCACTTGACACGATAGACAACCTCATTGACCATATAGACAACTCAGTTGTCCATTCTAGAGGAGTCATCCGGCCTTGTCCGTCATCCGCCTCGCCGACGCCCGCCGCACCGAGACCCCCAACGCCACGATGACCACCTGCGCCTCGCCCGCCCAGGGCGGCACCGGCCTCGCGGTGTGGCGCGTCGACATGCCGCCGGCCCGCACCGGCCCCCGGCACACCATGGACGCCGAGCAGGTGTGGACCTTCCTCACCGGCTCCGCCGCCGTCGAACTGGCGGGCGAGGAACTCGCCCTCGGCGCCGGCGACACCCTCGTCCTCCCGGCCGACGCCCCCCGCCGGATCCGCACCGAAGACGGCTTCACCGCCGTCGTCGCCTCCCCGGCCCCGGCCTTCGCCGTGAACCCGGACACCGGGGACCGGGTGGCCCCGGCGTGGATCGTGTGAGGTGTAGCAGACTGCCTTCTCAGAACAACCCCGAGGAGGTACGGCGTGTCCGTCGTCAAGATCAATGTCCTGACCGTCCCCGCTGAGCAGCGGGAGGAACTGGAGAAGCGCTTCGCCGCCCGCGCCGGCGCGGTGGAGAACTCCGACGGCTTCGAGTACTTCGAGCTGCTCCGCCCCGTCGAGGGCACCGACCAGTACCTGGTCTACACCCGCTGGCGCGACGAGGAGTCCTTCCAGGCCTGGCTCTCGGGCCCGATGCAGGCCGCCCACCGCCCGGCCTCCCCGGAGGGCGAGGCCCCGAAGCGCCCTGCTGCCACGGGCTCCACCCTCTGGTCCTTCGACGTCGTCCAGTCCACCGGCCCCAAGGCCTGAGCCCGGCGCCACGCGGCCCCGGACCGTCCACGGA
>NZ_JBHVER010000244.1:0-10542 GCF_042802195.1 Kitasatospora sp. NPDC057500
GGCCCGCACTCGAAACGAGTGCGGGCCCTCGGCGTCGGTCGGTCCGCTCCTGCGTCCGGCCCTACTGGGCGCCGGCCGAGCTGGAGAGCAGGTTCTCCAGCTCCTCCTCGCGCTCCTGGGCGGCCACGAAGAGCAGCTCGTCGCCGCCCTCCAGGGTGTCGTCCTTGCCGGGCACCAGGACCCGGCCCTCGCGGAGGATGGTCACCAGCGCGGTGTCCGGCGGCCACGGCACGTCGCCGACGCGGGTGCCGACCAGCTCGGTGTCCTCGGCGAGGGTCAGCTCGACCAGGTTGGCGTTGCCCTGGCTGAAGCGCATCAGCCGGACCAGGTCGCCGACGCTGACCGCCTCCTCGACCAGGGCGGACATCAGGCGCGGGGTGGAGACGGCGACGTCCACGCCCCAGGACTCGTTGAAGAGCCACTCGTTCTTCGGGTTGTTGACCCGGGCGACCACCCGCGGCACGCCGTACTCGGTCTTCGCGAGCAGCGAGACGACCAGGTTGACCTTGTCGTCACCGGTCGCGGCGATCACCACGTGGCAGCGCTGCAGGGCGGCCTCGTCCAGCGAGGTGATCTCGCAGGCGTCGGCCAGCAGCCACTCCGCCATGGGCACCCGCTCCACCGAGATGGAGTTGGGGTTCTTGTCGATCAGCAGGACCTCGTGGCCGTTCTCCAGCAGCTCGCCCGCGATCGAGCGGCCGACGGCGCCGGCCCCGGCAATGGCGACTCGCATCAGTGACCTTCCTTCTGCGGGCCCTGCGCGAACGCGGCCTCGACCGCCGTCAGGTCGGCCCGGCGCAGCGTGACGTGCACCAGGTCGCCCTCCTGCACCACCATCTGGGACGAGGGCAGCACGCCCTCGCCGAGGCGGGTGACGAACGCCACCCGGGCGCCGGAGGCCGCCTCCAGCTCGCTGACCCGGTGGCCGACCCACTCGGGGGCGTAGGCGACCTCGGCGAGCAGGACGGCGCCGGTCGGGTCCTGCCAGAGCGGCTCGGCGCCGCTCGGCAGCAGCCGGCGCAGCATCTGGTCGGCCGTCCAGCGGACGGTGGCGACGGTGGGGATGCCCAGGCGCTGGTAGACCTCGGCGCGCCGGGGGTCGTAGATCCGGGCCGCGACGTTCTCCACGCCGAAGTTCTCCCGGGCCACCCGGGCCGCGATGATGTTGGAGTTGTCACCGCTGGAGACGGCGGCGAAGGCGCCCGCCTCCTCGATGCCGGCCTCCCTCAGGGTGTCCTGGTCGAAGCCGACCCCGGTGACCCGGCGCCCGTTGAACCCGGCGCCCAGCCGACGGAAGGCCGTCGGGTCCTGGTCGACGACGGCCACCGAGTGGCCCTGTTTCTCCAGTGCGCGGGCGAGCGCGGAGCCCACCCGGCCGCAGCCCATGATGACGATGTGCACCGGCGCTACCTCACCCGTCCTATTGGGGCCATGACCTGCGCAAACACCGTTGGATCTCCGTTTCCCCGCCCCGCTGTCCGGGCGGGCTTCCTCGTGGGGCTCGGCACGACAACCACAGTGTTGCCCGCCTGCTCGTATCCGACACGCTAGCCGGTCCACCGAACGCAGTCGCGACGAAGGGGGCATCATCGGGGGGCGCCCGTCGGACCGGGCGGCGCACTGCCCCTACGATTCCTTAACGTGCCTATGCCGACTGACCTACCGAAACGCATCCTCATCGGGCGTGCGTTGCGCAGCGACAAGCTGGGGGAGACGCTGCTCCCCAAGCGCATCGCGCTGCCCGTCTTCGCCTCGGACGCGCTCTCCTCGGTCGCGTACGCGCCCGAGGAGATCCTGCTGACCCTCTCCCTGGCGGGTGCCTCTGCCATCCACTTCTCGTGGCAGATCGGCGTCGTGGTCGCCATCGTCATGCTCGCGGTGGTGGCCTCGTACCGGCAGAACGTGCACGCCTACCCGAGCGGCGGCGGTGACTACGAGGTCGCCACGGTGAACCACGGCCCGAACTCGGGCCTGGTGGTCGCGAGTGCGCTGATGGTCGACTACATCCTCACCGTGGCGGTGTCCACCACCTCGGGCGTGGCCAACGTGGTGTCGGCGGTGCCGGCGCTGCGCGGGCACGAGCTGACGCTGTCGGTCGTCGTGGTCATAGTGCTGATGGGGATGAACCTGCGCGGTGTCCGGGAGTCCGGTACGGCCTTCGCCGTTCCGACCTACGCCTTCATGGTCGGCGTGCTCGGCATGGTGGTGTACGGCGTGGTCCGGCACTTCGGGCTGGGGCAGGACATGCCTTCGGAGAGCTCCGGCTTCCATCTGGAGGCGACCCCGGGGAACGAGAACCTGGCGGGCTTCGCCATGGTGTTCCTGCTGCTCAAGGCGTTCTCCTCGGGCTGTGCGGCGCTGACCGGCGTGGAGGCGATCTCCAACGGCGTGCCGGCGTTCCGCAAGCCGAAGAGCAGGAACGCGGCGACGACGCTGCTGATGATGGCGACCATCGCGGTCGTGATGTTCATGGGCATCATCTGGCTGGCCCGGCTGACCGGCGTCCAGATGGCCGAGGAGTCCCACCAGCTGGTCGGCGCGCCCGGCGACTACCACCAGAAGACCGCGCTGGCGCAGATCAGCGAGGCGGTGTTCTCGAACTTCACGCCGGGCTTCTACTTCGTCGCCGCCGTCACCGGGCTGATCCTGGTGCTGGCCGCGAACACCGCGTTCAACGGCTTCCCGGTGCTGGGCTCGATCCTGGCGCAGGACCGCTACCTGCCGCGCCAGCTGCACACCCGCGGCGACCGGCTGGCCTTCTCCAACGGCATCATCCTGCTGGCGCTGGCCGCGATCCTGTTCATCATCGCCTTCGACGCGGACCCGACGCGGCTGATCCAGCTGTACATCGTCGGCGTCTTCGTGTCGTTCAACATGAGCCAGTCCGGCATGATCCGGCACTGGACCAGGAACCTGCGCACCGAGACCGACCCGGCCAAGCGCCGCCACATGCAGCGCAGCCGGGCGATCAACACCTTCGGCCTGGTGATGACCATGGCGGTGCTGATCGTCGTGCTCGCCACCAAGATCAGCCACGCCTGGATCGCGATCGCGGCGATGGTCGTGCTGTTCGTGATGATGAAGGCGATCCGCCGGCACTACGACCGGGTCTCCGCGGAGCTGGTGGCGGCCGAGGAACCGGACGACGTGGTGCTGCCCACCCGGGTGCACGCGATCGTGCTGGTCTCCAAGCTGCACAAGCCGGCGCTGCGGGCGCTGGCGTACGCGCGGCTGGCACGGGCGCACACCCTGGAGGCGGTGACCGTGAACGTCGACCCGGCGGACACGGCGGCGCTGCGCGACGACTGGGACGAGCGCGGTATCGAGGTGCCGCTCAAGGTGCTGGACTCGCCGTACCGGGAGATCACCGGGCCGGTGCTGGACTACGTGAAGAACCTGCGCCGCAGCAGCCCGCGCGACGTGGTGTCGGTCTACATCCCCGAGTACGTGGTCGGCCACTGGTACGAGCACCTGCTGCACAACCAGAGCGCGCTGCGGCTCAAGGGCCGGCTGCTGTTCAAGCCGGGTGTGATGGTGACCTCGGTGCCGTGGCAGTTGGAGTCCTCGGAGCGGCGCAAGCCGCAGAAGGCCTGGTCGGCGCCGGGTTCCGTCCGGCGTGGTGAGCCGCGGGTGCCCAAGGCCGTAAAGTCGGAAGCCTCGGCGAAGCCCGCCGGCCCCGCTGACGACAGCAAGAAGGACGCCTCCCAGTGACCCGCAACACCCCGTCTCGTTCCCACGGTTCCTCGGGCAAGGGTGCCCGCAAGGGCGGTGCCGCCGCCAAGCCCGGGCAGGTCGCCCGGCCGCGCTGGGGCAAGCCGTCGCGGCCGGAGGCGACCGACCGCGACGGCTTCACCGCGCGGACGGCGCCGCTCGCGCCGGAGGAGCGCGCCCCGGAGCGCGTGGAGGAGCCGTCGCGCCCGTCGCGCGGCGAGCGTCCGGAGCGCGGTGAGCGTGGTCAGGCGCGCGGTGAGGCGCGCGGTGAGGCGCGCGAGGGCCGGGAGGGGCAGGCGAAGGGCGGCGCGCGCCCGCGCAAGCAGACCGTGCGCCCGCCGCGGGCGCTGCGCGGCGGCGCCCGCGCGCCCCGGGCCGAGGCCGCTCCCAAGGCGCCCAGGGTCCCCAAGGCTCCCACCGGCGACCCGCTGGTCGGCGAGCGCTACGAGGTCGAGGTCGGCCCCGTCGCGCACGGCGGCGGGCACTGCGTGGCCCGGCACGAGGGCCGGGTGCTGTTCGTCCGGCACGCGCTGCCGGGCGAGAAGGTGATCGCGCAGGTCACCGAGGGCACCACCACCTCGCGCTTCCTGCGGGCCGACGCGGTGGAGGTCCTGGAACCCGCCAAGGACCGGATCGCCCCGCCGTGCCCGTTCGCCGGACCCGGCAAGTGCGGCGGCTGCGACTGGCAGCACGTCACGCCGGGCGGCCAGCGCAAGCTCAAGGTGCAGGTGCTGACCGAGCAGCTGGCCAAGCTGGCCGGCCTGACCCCGGCCGAGGCCGGCTGGGACGGCAGCGTCGAGCCGGTGGGCGGCAAGCTGCCGGCCGGCCAGGTGCCGGCCTGGCGCACCCGCGTCCAGTACGCGGTCGACCCGGAGAGCGGCAAGGTCGGGCTGCGCAAGCACCGCTCGCACGAGATCCAGCCGGTCGACCGCTGCCTGATCGCCGCCGAGGGCGTCACCGAGCTGGGCGTGGAAGCCCGCGACTGGCCGGGCGTCGCCTCGGTCGAGGCGATCGCCGCCTCCGGTTCCTCGGACCGCCAGGTGGTGCTCACCCCGGCGCCGGGCGCCCAGCTGCCGCTGGTCGAGCTGGACCGTCCGGTCTCCATCGCCCGCATCGACGAGCAGGGCAACACCCACAAGGTGCACGGTCGCTCCTTCGTGCGCGAGCGCGCCGCCGGGCGGACCTGGCGGGTCAGCAACGGCGGCTTCTGGCAGATCCACCCGGAGGCGCCGGACACCCTGGTCGACGCCGTCCTCGACGGCCTGGACCCGCAGTGGGGCGAGAACGCGCTCGACCTGTACTGCGGGGTGGGCCTGTTCGCGGGCGCGCTGGCCGACCGGGTCGGCGAGGACGGCGCGGTGCTCGGCATCGAGTCCGGCAAGCAGGCGGTGGCCGACGCCCGGCACAACCTGGCCGCGCTGGAGAACGTCCGGATCGAGTGCGACCGGGTGGAGTCGCTGCTGCCGCGCACCGGGATCACCGCGACCGACCTGATCGTCCTCGACCCGCCGCGCGCGGGCGCCGGCCGGGAGACCGTCGCCCACCTGGCGGGCCTCGGCGCCCGCCGGATCGCGTACGTGGCCTGCGACCCGGCGGCCCTCGCCCGTGACCTGGCGTTCTTCCACGAGGGCGGCTACCGGCCGGTCTCGCTGCGGGCCTTCGACCTGTTCCCGATGACGCACCACTTCGAGTGCGTGGCGATCCTGGAGCCCGTCGAGGGCGAGTGACCCGCGCACGACGCCGGAGGCGGTACCCGGGACGCTCCGGGTACCGCCTCCGGCTCTTGCCGTGCTTCCGTCGTGGCGGCTCAGGGCAGGGGGCGTTCCTCTTCCCGGGCGTCGTGGGGCAGGGTGATGCCGTGCTGGGCGGCGAGGCGGATCAGTGAGGCGATCCGGCCCTCGTACGCCTGGACGCCGTCGGCGTCCCCTTCGGCCCGGGCGGCCGCGAGTTCCTTGCGGGCCTGGGCGAGCTGCTCGCGCAGCTCCTGGTCGAACATGGCTGTCATTGCCGGCCTCCACACCGGTCGGTGCCGCTCCAGGGAATGCTCAGGGCACTTCAGAGTCTCCGAAGGTGAAGAACTCTTCAAGTCTCCCTCCCGGTGGGTGCCGGGCGTCGAGCGGGTCGCGTGAGCGGCGTGCGCGGGGGCCGCGCGCGGGGCCGCGCGCGCCCTTGTTGTGCTAGCACTTCAGCGCTAGCTTGGGGTTCATGGGTAAGAAGCAGCTGAACGTCCGGGTGGACGCCACCACCGCGGAGATGGCCCGGGAACGGGCGGAGCAGCAGGGGATCAGCATGAACCAGTACATCGAGCGCCTGGTCCAGCAGGACATGGGCGAGGCCGGGCGGGTGTTCGTCGACGCTGCCGCGCAGTTCATGAAGGAGTACGAGACGGCGTTCCTGGCCGAGTTCGGCGAGCAGCGGGCCGGGGCCGACCTCCAGGACGTGCGCCGTTGAAGCTGGAGGTCGACCTCTCGTGGCTGCTCATGACCGCCGAGCAGTACACGCCCGGTGACCCGCAGGTCACCGACTACGGATCGCTGCTCGCCGCCGTCGCCCGGCACCAGGCCGAGATCTTCGACATCGCCGTCTACCCCGAACCGCAGGACCGCGCCGCCGCCCTCATGCACCAGCTGATCCGGGTGCCGGCGCTGGAGAAGACCAACGAGCTCTTCGCCACCGCCGTCGCCTACGCCTACCTGGTGGCCAGCGGCTGCACGGTGGCGACCACGGCCCGCGAGGTGCGCAGCCTCGCCCGGGCCATCCGCGAGGGGCGGCTGACCGTCTCCGGAGTGGCGGACCGGCTGGCCGCCTGGGTGGTGGACGAGGCCGAGGACGAGGAGGTCAGCGGCGAGGACGACGACGACTCGGAGTAGCGGAGGGCGGGCTCAGCCGGCCGCGGCGGGCTCGGCGATCAGCGCGGTCGCGAACGGGCGGAAGCCCGCCCGGCGGTAGATCCGGGCCACGTCCTCGTCGGCCGCGGACAGGAACACCGTCCGCACCCCGTGGGCCCTGGCGTGCGCGACCAGCGCCGCGGTGACCGCCAGGCCGAGCCCGCGCCGCCGCGCCGAGGGCAGCGTGCCCACGCCGGCCACCTCGGTGACCGGGCCGACCGGGTTGTGCTGGCCCGCGCAGAGCGGCGTGCCGTCCTCGAACGCCGCGGCGAGCACCGTGTGCCCGGAGGCGATCCGTTCGGCGACCCGCTGCGCAGAGCCGTCGGTCGCCAGCACCCGGGCCCGCGCGGCGAGTTCCGTCGCCCCGGCGCTGCCCGTGCCGGTGCCCGGCTCGTCGAACGCCAGGTGCGGGACGGCCAGCGCGTGCGCGAGCGACGGGTCGTCGGCGGCCAGCACCCGCACCGCGGCCGCGCCCGGGGCCGCGGGCGCCTCCTGCCGCGGGCCCAGCACCAGCAGCGGGTGCTCGTGCACCGCCAGCCCCGCCTCCTCGACCGCCGCGCGCAGCAGCGGATCGTGCTCCGCCACCCACTCGAACGCCTCCGGCAGACCCAGCTCGCGCTGGCGCTCCAGCACCCGGCGGACGTCCCCGGCGGTGGCGGCCGGGCCCTCGTGGCCCAGTGCCGGGCGGGCGTAGTACGGCCAGCCGGCGCCCTCCCGGACGAACAGGCTGAGCGGGCCGAAGTCCTCGACCCGGGCGGCGGAACGCGGCACCGCGTCGTAGTAGCGCTCGATCTCCTGGAGGAGATCGGCGTCGGGGACGGCTGCTGCAGGATCGTCAGAGGTCACGCCGTGCATCCAAGCAGGCTCGTCGCGTTCCTGCCAGGGATTTGCGGACCGGCGCCGGGCCGCCCGCGGACGGCGGCCGCGGCAGCCGCCCGGCCCGGGCACTTCCGTGCGATTGTTGCCGAACGCCGCCAGGCCGGGCGATCTTGTGTACGGGCCCCATGACATCCTGGGGCCCTTACAGCTCTGCCGGACGGGAACGGCGGACGTCCGCGCTGGGCGAAGCGAGGGGGAAGACCGGGTCATGAGGCTCTGCTTTCTGGTGGAGGAGCACTACCGGCACGACGGCATGCCGCTCGACGTCGTACGCCAACTCACCGCGTGGGGGCACCGGGTGGACGTGCTGCGCCCCGGCGACTCGCTGATGGCGATCTCCGAGGCGGTCCGCGCCGGGAGCCACGACGCCTGGGTGCTCAAGACCGTCTCCGGCGGACCCGGCCTCACCCTGCTGGAGGCCGCCGCCGCCGTCGGCCTCACCACCGTCAACGACGTCCGCTCGATCCGCGGCGTCCGCGACAAGGCCCTCGCCTCGGTCATCGCCCGCACCCGCGGGCTGCCCGTCCCCGTCACCTACGCCGCCGCCCGCTGGGAACGGCTCGCCGAGATCCCGGCCGCCGAGTACCCGCTGGTCGTCAAGCCCGCCGACGGCAGCTCGGGGCGGGCCGTGCGGCTCGTCCGCGACCCCGGCCACCTCGCCGAACTCGGCCCGCTGCTGGCCGGCGAGGGCCTGCTCATCGCCCAGCCGTACGTGCCCAACTCCGGCACCGACCTCAAGGTGTACTGCGTCGACGGCGAGCTGTACGCCACCGAGCGGTGCTCGCCGCTCAACCCCGAGCAGGGGGTGCGGGAGCGGCAGGTGCCGCTGCCGGCCGAGGTCGCGCGGATCGCCGCGCAGGTCGGCGAGGTGTTCGGGCTCGACCTGTACGGCGTCGATGTGCTGCTCGGACCGGACGGGCCGGTGGTCGTCGACATCAACGACTTCCCGAGCTTCCGGCAGGTGCCGGACGCGGTCGCGCGGGTCTCGCGGGCGGTCCTGCGCCTGGCGCGCACCGGCACCGCGGTCACCGCGCCCGCCGTGGCGCTGGACGCGTCCGGGCTGCTCGGCGCGGGGCCGGTCCGGATGCCCGCGCAGGGCGGCGTGGGCGTCGGCGGGGTCGGCGTCGGCGGCGCGCTGTGAGGATCGGGCTGATCACCCCCGCCCCCGACCACCCGCTGCTCGCCGCGGCCGGCGCGCTGCTGACCGCGCTCGGCCACCGGGTCGAGGCGCTCGACCCGGCGGACCCGCCCGCCGCGGGCGCCGGGCCGCTCGCCGACGTCTACCTGCTCAAGGCCCGCACCCCGGCGGCCCTCGCGCTCGCCCGGACACTGGAGGAGAGCGGCGCCCCCGTCGTCAACACGGCCGCCGCCACCGAACTCTGCCAGGACCGCACCGCCATGGCCGACCTCGCCCGGCGGGCCGGCCTGCCCTTCGCGCCCACCCGCACCGCCGACGGCCCCGCCGAACTGCTCGCGCTCGCCGAGGCGGGCGGACTCGCCCTCCCGCTGGTCGTCAAGAGCCGGCACAGCCGCCGCCACGACCTCGTCGCCCGCGCCGACGACCTCGCAGGGCTGCGCGCCCTCGCCGAGCAGTGGCCCGGCGAGCCCGTCGTCGCCCAGCCCTACCTACCGAGCACCGGCTGGGACCAGAAGCTCTGGGTCGTCGACGGCCGGCTCTTCTGCACCCGCCGGCGCTCCGAACTCGCCGACCCCGGCCACACCGGGGCCCCGCACGGCGGAGGCGGGTTCGGGCCCGCCGACCTGCCCGCCGGGCGGGCCCGGCTCGCGCTGCGCGTCGGCGAGGTGTTCGGCCTCGACGTCTACGGCGTCGACCTGCTGGACGGGCCGGACGAGCCGGTCGTCGTCGACGTCAACGCCTTCCCGGGCATCCGGGGGCAGGCCGGCGCGCCCGAGGCGCTGGCCGCGCTCGCGCTGCGGGTCGCCGCGGCGGGCCCGCCGTCCCTTCCCGGCTCGCCGTCCCCGGGCCGTCCGTCCGTGCCCGGCCGGCCCTGCCTCCCCGGCCCGAGGGCGGGCGCCCCGGCGGATGCGGGCCCGGGCGCCGCCGCTCGTTAGGCTGGCACCCCCCGGCCCGAGCACCCGGCCGGGCCGCGAGAGAAGACGGACCCTTGCTGCAGGACATCGAGCCCTACCTGGCCTGCCCGCACTGCGCGCAGCCGCTCACCCCCGACGGGCGCACCCTGCGCTGCGCCGCCGGACACAGCCACGACGTCGCCAAGCAGGGCTACGTCAGCCTGCTCGCGGGCGACGCCCACACCGGCACCGGCGACACCGCCGACATGGTCGCCGCCCGCAGCGACTTCCTCGCCGCAGGCCACTACCGGCCGATCGCCGACGCCCTCGCCGAGGCCGCCGCGGCCGCCGACCCCGAAGGACTCGTCGCCGACCTCGGCGCCGGCACCGGCCACTACCTCGCCCACGTCCTCGACGCCCTCCCGGGCCGGCCCGGCGCCGCCCTCGACATCTCCAAGTACGCGCTGCGCCGCGCCGCGAAGGCCCACCCCCGGATCGGCGCCGTGGTCTGCGACGCCTGGCGCCCGCTGCCGCTGCTGGACGGCGCCGCCGGGCTCGTCCTCAATGTGTTCGCCCCGCGCAACGGCCCCGAGCTGCGCCGCGTGCTGCGGCCCGGGGGCACCCTGCTGCTCGTCGCACCCACCTCGCGCCACCTGCGGGAACTCGTGTCCGCGCTGGGGCTGCTGTCGGTCGACGAGGAGAAGCAGCGGCGCATCGACGAGAAGCTCGGGCCCCACCTGACGCCGGCCGGGCGGCGCGAGGTCGAGTTCACGCTGCGGCTGTCCGCCGAGGACGTGCGGACCGTGGTCGGCATGGGGCCGAGCGCCTGGCACACCGACCAGGACCGGCTGGCGGAGCGGCTCGCCGCGCTGCCGGAGCCGGTCGAGGTGACGGCCTCCGTCACCGTCGCCGCCTACCGGCGCTGAGGCGGGGCGCCGGGCCCGCGTGACGCCGGGTCCGGGGGTTCGGGCGGTTCGGACGGGTCGGGCGGTTCAGCCGGTTCGGGGGGCGGTTCGGGTGCTTCGGGCGGGCG
>NZ_JBHVER010000245.1:0-10440 GCF_042802195.1 Kitasatospora sp. NPDC057500
TTCCTGCTCCGGCGTCAGGGGGCCTGCGGTGGCTCGGCGGTGCCGGCGGCGAGGGCGTCGGTGACGGCCTGGGTGAGGGTGCGGCCGAGGGCGGCGGCGCGTTGCAGGGTGGCGTCGAAGGCGGCCAGCCGGGCGAAGGCGGCGCCGAGGCGGCGCTGTTCGGTGATCTGCAGGCGCGGCAGCTCGACCCGGCGGATGTCCAGCCGGGTGGTGGTGGAGGCGTGGCTGGCGGCCCGGCGGGCGACGGCCGTGGAGCGCAGGTGGCCGGCCAGGAAGTCCGGGTCGAGGGCGGCCGGGTCGGGGCGCAGCAGATGGAGCTGGCGGCCGAGCACGGCGCCGGCGGGCGGGCCGTCCGGGCCGACGACTCGGGCGGTGCCGCCGCCGAGGGCGGGGACGAGGACGTCACCGGGCCGGGTCAGCGGCAGGGCGTCGGCGCCGGCGGCGGACCGGTCGAGAACGGCACCGGGCGCGCTGCCGGTGACCAGGTCCTGGTCGGTGAGGACGGGGGTGCCGCCCGGGTCGGTGTCGGCCGGCCTGGAGGGCGCGCCGGTTCCGGAGGAGTGCACCTCCAGCAGTCCGGAGCGGACCAGCTCCCCCAGCGTGACGACCGCGCCGCCACCGGCGGGACCTCCGCCGCCACCGGGGCCGCCCGGGCCGGTCCCCGCTTCGCCGGTCGGCTCGGGCAGCAGCGCCCCGGGGTCGGCGAGCCCGTCCAGCAACTCGGTCAGCCGGCCGCTGAGGTGGGAGAACCCGGCCGCGCCGCCGAGCGGGGCGGCCGGGGGGACGTGGCGGGCGGGCGAGAGGTCGGTCTCGTCGTCGAGCAGGTCGATCGCCGCCACGGTCCGGTGCCGGCCGGGGCGGTCCTGGGGCAGCGGCAGCCCCTCGCGGGCGGCGAGGTCGAAGGCGCGCCAGGCGTCCAGGACGGTGCGGCGCAGCTCGGGCCAGCGGACCTTGTCGCGGCCGCCCTCGGCGGCCTCGGCAGAGGTGGGCGAGGCGGAGGCCGCGTCCAGCATCAGCACCTGGCGGAAGTCGTCGCCGGGGCGGGGCGCGCGCAGCACCCAGAGGTGGAGCGGCACCCCGTACGGGGGTGCGACGCCGGCCGGGAGTGCGACGACGGCCCGCAGCGCGCCGGAGCGCAGCAGTTCCGCGCGGACCCGGCGGCCGGCCCGGCGGGTGGCGACGGTGGGCGGGAGCAGCAGGGCGGCGATTCCGCCGGGGCGGGTGTGGGCGAGGCAGTGCAGCACCCAGGCGAGTTCGGACTCCCCGCGCGGCGGGACGAGGCCGCCGGGCCAGCGCCGGTCGAACTGCAGCTCGTCGTGGCCCCAGTCCCGCTCGTTGTAGGGGGGTTGGCAGAGCACCGCGTCGAAGGTGTGGCCGGTGTAGGCGTCGGCGCGCAGGGCGTCGCCGGGGCGGAGGTCGACCGGGAGCGGGGCGGGGTCGGCGGCGGGCGCGTGCAGGGCGAGCCGGAGCCGGGCGAGCCCGGCGGTGACCGGGTCGGCGTCCTGGCCGTAGCGGTCGGTGGTGGCGGGCAGGGCGAGCAGCAGCGCGCCGAGGCCGGTGGCGGGGTCGAGCACGGTGGCGGGGACGCCCGCGACGGCGGCGAGCAGTCCGGCGGCCTCCGGCGGGGTGGGGCTGAGCTGGCGGGTGTTGGCCTCGGCGTAGCGGGTGAGGAGCTGTTCGAAGGCGCCGGCCGGGCCGGCCGCGGCGGCGAGTTCGGCGAGCAGGCGGGCGAGGTCGAGCTCGGTGGAGCCGAGCAGGCCGGGCTGCCGCAGGTCGGCGGCGCCCTCGGGGCCCAGCACGGTGCGGGCAATTTCGGCGAGGACGCGTGGCAGGCCGGTGGCCAGCCTGGTGTCCGCCTGGTCGGCGAGCGCGCTCCAGCGCTCCGGCGCGCGGTGGTGCAGCAGCAGGACGGCGCCGGCCTGGACCAGCGGGGCGGCCGGGTGGCCGGCCGGGTCGCGCAGGGTCTCGACGAGCCGCCAGACCCGTTCGAGCAGCGGCAGTTCGGCGATCTTGCCCTGGGCCCGGAGCCAGGACTCCACGTCGGTGAGCGCGAAGGTCGGGCTGCTGTCGGTGCCGCCGACCGGGCGGGGGAAGTCGGGGTGGCGGCGGCGCCAGTTGCTGACGGCGGCACGGCCGACCCCGGCGAGACGGGCGATCTCGACGGCGGTCACCTCGGGACGGTCCGGCATGGGGGCTCCTTCGGCGGCGATCGGCGGCGGCATCGACGGTGTGACCACACAGCATAGTCAGCACCCTCCTTCGAGCCGTTCACACGTGAACGGAGAGGTATGGCGAATCGCTGTTGACACGGTTCACAGCGCATGGTGTGATCTCTCCTGTCGACAGCACGTCAGGTCGGCACCGAGCAGAAGCCCGAAGGAGCCAGTCATGTCCGCCATCACCCGCCGCACCCGCCGTACCGCCGCCCTGCTGGCCGGCGCCGCGCTCGTGGTCCTCACCGCCACGGCCTGCGACTCGACCGGCGGCACGACCGTCTCCACCGAGGCCAAGCAGACCGCCGCCTCCGCCCCGGCGGCCGGCGACGCCGCCAAGGCCGCCGACACCAAGCCCGCCGAGGCGGCCAAGGCCCCGGCCAAGGTCGGCGACACCATCGCCCTCAAGAGCACCCTGGAGAAGGGCAACACCGCCGACGTCACCGCCCTGAAGGTGGTCGACCCGGCCGAGAGCACCAACGAGTACCTCACCGCGGCGGACGGCAAGCACTACGTCGCCGTGCAGTTCCAGATCAAGCCGACCGGCTCCAAGGCGTACAGCGAGGCGCCCTGGAGCAGCGCCAAGGTGATCGACAACCAGGGCCAGGCATACGGACCGACGCTCGCCGACACCAAGGCCGGCCCGTCCTTCCAGACCCCGACCAACATCGCCGCCGGCGAGACGGGCAAGGGCTTCGTGGTCTTCGAGGTCCCCGACGGCACCAAGCTCGACAAGGTCCAGTTCTCCCTGGACAACGGCTTCGCCGACCAGGTCGGCCAGTGGAAGATCGGCTGACGGCCCTGTTCACAGCCCGGACCGCCCGGACAGTCCGAACAACCCGAACAGCCCGCCGCGACGACGACGGCGGTCCCGGGCGCAACCGCCCGAGACCGCCGCGCTCCCTCCCGGGGCCCGCTACTTCGCGGCCCCCGCCAGGTCGTCGAACATCGTCGACAGGAACTCCCGGCACCACGCCAGCAGCTCCCGCCCGACCAGCGGCTTGCCGCCGATCCGCCCGGTGGACGGCCGCGGCACCAGCAGCTGCTGGGCCGCCGCCTTCACCTGGCTGCGCGGGTAGAGCCGGTTCAGCCGCAGCTGCTGCGACTCCCGCAGCTCGACCGGCCCGAACCGCACGTTGGAGCCCTGAAGGGTGATGTCCGAGATGCCGCACCGCCGCGCGAACAGCCGCAGCGCCGCCACCATCAGCAGGTTCTCCACCGGCTCGGGCAGCTTGCCGTAGCGGTCGACCAGCTCGTCCCGGACCTGGGTGATGTCCTCCTCCGCGTTGACCGCCGCGATCGAGCGGTAGGCCTGGAGCCGCAGCCGCTCCCCCGGCGCGTAGTCGTGCGGCACATGGGCGTCGACCGGCAGCTCGATCTTCACCTCCAGCGGCTCCTCCTCCGGCTCGCCGCCGCCCGCCAGCGACTCCCGGAACTCGGCCACCGCCTCGCCGACCATCCGCATGTAGAGGTCGAAACCGACGCCCGCGATGTGCCCGGACTGCTCACCGCCGAGCAGGTTGCCCGCCCCGCGGATCTCCAGGTCCTTCATCGCCACGTACATGCCGGCGCCCATCTCGGTGTGCTGGGCGATGGTGGCCAGCCGCTCGTGCGCCGTCTCGGTCAGCGGCTTCTCCGGCGGGTACAGCATGTACGCGTACCCGCGCTCCCGCCCGCGGCCCACCCGGCCGCGCAGCTGGTGCAGCTGGGAGAGGCCGAAGGTGTCGCCGCGCTCGACGATGAGCGTGTTGGCGTTGGAGATGTCGATGCCGGACTCCACGATCGTGGTCGACACCAGGACGTCGAACTCCTTCTCCCAGAAGTCGACGACCACCTTCTCCAGCTGGGTCTCGCCCATCTGCCCGTGCGCGGTGGCGATCCGCGCCTCGGGCACCAGGTCCTTCAGCCGGGCGGCCGCCTTGTCGATCGACTCCACCCGGTTGTGGATGTAGAACACCTGGCCCTCGCGCAGCAGCTCACGCCGGATCGCCGCCGAGATCTGCTTCTCGTCGTACGGCCCGACGAAGGTCAGCACCGGGTGCCGCTCCTCCGGCGGGGTGGTGATGGTGGACATCTCGCGGATGCCGGTGACGGCCATCTCCAGGGTGCGCGGGATCGGGGTCGCGGACATGGTGAGCACGTCCACGTTGGCCCGCAGCTTCTTCAGCTGCTCCTTGTGCTCGACGCCGAACCGCTGCTCCTCGTCGACGATGACCAGCCCGAGGTCCTTGAACCTGGTCTCCGAGGAGAACAGCCGGTGGGTGCCGATGACGACGTCCACCGAGCCCTCGAACAGCCCCTCCAGCACGGCCTTGGCCTCGCTGTCGGTCTGGAACCGGGAGAGCGCCTTCACGGTCACCGGGAAGTTGGCGTACCGCTCGGCGAAGGTCGAGAAGTGCTGCTGGACCAGCAGCGTGGTCGGCACCAGCACCGCCACCTGCTTGCCGTCCTGGACCGCCTTGAACGCCGCCCGCACCGCGATCTCGGTCTTGCCGTAGCCGACGTCGCCGCAGATCAGCCGGTCCATCGGGACGGACTTCTCCATGTCCGACTTGACCTCGGCGATGGTGGTCAGCTGGTCCGGCGTCTCCGCGTAGGGGAAGGCGTCCTCCAGCTCCCGCTGCCACGGGGTGTCCGGGCCGAAGGTGTGGCCGGGCGCTGCCATCCGGGCCGAGTACAGCTTGATCAGGTCGGCGGCGATCTCCTTGACCGCCTTCTTCGCCCGCTGCTTGGTCTTCGCCCAGTCCGCGCCGCCGAGCCGGTGCAGCGTCGGGGCCTCGCCGCCGACGTACTTGGTGACCTGGTCGAGCTGGTCGGTCGGCACGAACAGCCGGTCGCCGGGGTGGCCGCGCTTGGCCGGCGCGTACTCCAGCACCAGGTACTCGCGGGTGGCGCCCTGCACGGTGCGCTGCACCATCTCCACGTACCGGCCGACGCCGTGCGCCTCGTGCACCACGTAGTCGCCGGCCACCAGCGCCAGCGGGTCGATGGCGTTGCGGCGCCGGGACGGCATCCGCCGCATGTCCTTGGTGGAGGACTTCTGGCCGGACAGGTCGGTCTCGGTGACCACGGTCAGCTTGAGCGCCTCGTCGACGAAGCCGTGCTCGATCGAGCCGCAGGAGACGTGCACGACGTCCCGGGTCGGCGCCTCGGACAGGTCGGCGACCAGCCGGGCCGGGATGCCCTCGTTGCCGAGCACCTCGGCGAGCCGCGAGGCCGGGCCGTGCCCCTCGGTCACCATGACGACCCGCCAGTCGGCGGTCAGCCGCTCCTTGGCATCGGCGATCGCCCGCGCGGTGTCGCCCCGGTACGCCTCGACGGCGTGCATGCCGAGGGTCAGCGTGTTGGCGTCGGCCTCCAGCACGTCGTCCACCGAGGCGTCGCTGGTCGCGAACGGGCTGACCGACCACCACGGCAGGCCGATCTCGGCGGCGTGCTCGCGCACCTCGGCGAGCGAGCGCAGCGAGGCCGCCGAGACGTCGATCGCCTCCAGGTCGATCGGCCGGTCGCCGCCGGCCGCGGCCGCCACCCAGGAGGCGTGCAGGAACTCCTGACTGGTCGCCACCAGGTCGACGGCGCGGGTGCGGACCCGCTCGGGGTCGCAGACCACCGCGACCGAGCCGAGCGGCAGCACGTCCAGCAGCAGCTCCATGTCGTCGACCAGGACGGGCGCCAGCGACTCCATGCCCTCGACCGCGATGCCCTCGGCGATCCGGTCCAGGATCTCGGCCAGTCCCGGGTGCCCGGCGGACAGCTCGGCGGCCCTGGCCCGCACCTCGTCGGTCAGCAGCAGCTCACGGCAGGGCGGCGCCCACAGGCCGTGCTCGGCGATCTCCAGCGACCGCTGGTCGGCCACCTTGAAGTACCGGATCTCCTCGACGTCGTCGCCCCAGAACTCCACCCGCAGCGGGTGCTCCTCGGTCGGCGGGAAGACGTCCAGGATGCCGCCGCGCACCGCGAACTCGCCGCGCTTCTCGACCAGTTCGACCCGGGAGTAGGCGGCTGCGGCGAGCCGCCGGGCGATCTCCTCCAGATCGTGCGACTCGCTCCTCCGGACGGCCACCGGCTCCAGCTCGGCCAGCCCCTTCACCTGCGGCTGGAGCACCGAGCGCACCGGCGCCACGATCACCTGCACCGGTCCGGCCGCCGGGTCGTCGGCGCGCGGGTGGACGATCCGGCGCAGCACGGCCAGCCGGCGGCCGACGGTGTCGGAGCGCGGCGAGAGCCGCTCGTGCGGCAGCGTCTCCCAGGCCGGGAACTCGGCGACCGCGTCCGGCGGCAGCAGCGAGCGGAGCGAGGCGGCGAGGTCCTCGGCCTCCCGGCCGGTGGCGGTGACGGCCAGTACCGGACGGCCCCGCTCCCCGGCCGCCTGCCCGGCGAGCGCGCGGGCGAGCGCGGCGATGGCGAACGGCCGGGCGGCGGGCGGTCCGACCAGGTCGAGGTGCCGACGGCCGCCGGCCGCGGCACCGGTGGCGGTCGCGGCCTCGATCGCCTCGGCGAGGGCCGCGTCCCGCGCGACGACATCGAGCAGTCCGGTCAGGCTCATCTGGAGTCTCTTCTTCGTCCCGTGGCTGGTGCTGCCCGGGGGGCCGGAGGCCGGTCCGGGCAACGCGAACGGCCCGGCACGCCGAGCGGCCGGGGGTCTCCAGCCTACGCCGCGAGGCTGAGCCGCACCCGGCGCACGGCCGGGGGCCGGACGGGGTGCGGTCCGGCGCGGACGAACCACCGGCCGCGGGCCGCCGCTCCCGCCGTTGTGCGGACTGTTTCCCGGCCGTCGCGATCCGCCACGAACTGGACATACTCCTGTCACTGCCCGTCCATGGAGATCGCGCACCATGGAGAACGTGCCCGCCGCACCCAACCGTGGGGGATGGCTGCGGGGGCACGGTCGCACACCCGATGGGGGTCGGGCGTGCGAGGCCGGGCGGCCCTGGGTGGGGGCGCCCGCCCACGCGCCGGGAACCGTGGCGTCCTTTCCTGGAGGACGCCACGGGTCTCGGCCTCACTCTTCTCCGGGGCCCGCGCTCTCTCTCCTGGGCCCGCTCTTCCCCGCGGCCGGCCCTTCCCCGGGCCCACCGGCGGGACGCCGCGTTTCCGGTACCTTCCGCCCCATCCGCCCCTTCCGCCCCTTCCGGCGCAATCCCGGGAAAACCCGCGCGGGCCGGTCCCGCTCCCTACCCTGATGTGAAGACCGTGTGGGGGACGCCCGGAGGGGCCAGGGGGCGTCGCGATGGAGGGGGTTCTTCGTCATGCGCGTTGTCATCGCAGGCCAGGGCTACGTGGGGCTGCCGCTCGCGGTCCGCGCGGCCGAGGTCGGCCACCGGGTGGTCGGCTACGACGTGGACGAGCGCCGGATCAAACGGCTGGCCGTCGGGGAGTCGTACGTCGAGGACATCCCGGCCGAGCGGCTGCGGCCGCTGCTGGAGAACGGGAGCTACCTGCCGTCCGCCGAGCCGTCCGACGTGGCCGGCTTCGACGTCGCGGTGATCACCGTGCCGACGCCGCTGCGCGACGGGGTGCCCGACCTGTCGTTCATCGAGGCCTCGGCCGCCCTGCTCGCCCAGCACCTGCGGCCCGGGGCGAGCGTCGTCCTGGAGTCGACCACCTACCCCGGCACCACCGAGGAGCTGCTCGCGCCGCTGCTGGAGGCGGGCTCCGGGCTGACCGCCGGACGGGACTTCCACCTGGGCTACAGCCCCGAGCGGATCGACCCGGGCAACCCGACCTGGCGGCTGGAGAACACCCCGAAGGTGGTCTCCGGGATCGACCCGGCGTCGCTGGCGGCGGTCGAGGGCTTCTACGGCGGGCTGGTCGAGCGGACCGTCCCGGTCTCCTCCTGCAAGGAGGCCGAGCTGACCAAGCTGCTGGAGAACACCTTCCGGCATGTGAACATCGCGCTGGTCAACGAGCTGGCGATGTTCGCGCACGACCTCGGCATCGACGTCTGGGAGGCCATCGACGCGGCCTCCACCAAGCCGTTCGGCTACCTCCGGTTCACCCCCGGCCCGGGGGTGGGCGGGCACTGCCTGCCGATCGACCCCTCCTACCTGTCCTGGCGGGTGGAGCGGGCGCTCGGCCAGTCGTTCCGCTTCGTCGAGCTGGCCAACGACGTCAACAGCCACATGCCCGACTACGTGGTCCGCCGGCTCGCCGAGGCGCTGAACGAGCGGCAGCGCTCGGTCAAGGGCTCGCGAGTGCTGCTGCTCGGGCTGGCGTACAAGAAGAACACCGGTGACGCCCGGGAGACGCCGGCCGCCCGGGTCGCCGAGCTGCTGGTCCGGATGGGCGCCGAGGTCCGGGCCGCCGACCCGCACGTGGTGGTCGGGGTGCACGTGCCCGAGCCGGTGATCCCCGGCCAGCGGGCGGCCGAGCACGACCCGCACGGGGACCCGTTCGGCGCGGTCCGCCGGGTGGAGGCCGACGCGGCGGAGCTGGCGGCGGCGGACGCGGTGGTGCTGCTCGCCGACCACGACGACTTCGACTACGGGGCGGTCACCACCCACGCCCGGTACGTGCTGGACTGCCGGCGCCGGCTGGGCCGGGGCGCCGCCGCGGTCGAGGTGCTCTGACCCGTCGGAGACGGTGCCGGGCGACCGCACGCGCCCGGCACCGCGGGTCAGCGGGCGTCCTCGCCCGCGCGGGCCCGCGGGGCCCGTCCGCCGGTGGCTACCAGCGGGAGAGGTTGATGTCGTACATCATCACCTGGTGGCCGACGTTGCCGTTGAAGTCGTACTGCTCCCAGTTGAAGACCGTCCACGAGCCCATGCCGCCACCGAGGTACGTGATGACCTTGTTGTTCCCGGCGTCGATCCGGTCGACGTTGTAGATGCGCACGGCCATCCAGCCGTCGTTCGCGAAACAGAGCTTCCCGCTGTAGCCGTAGTTGTGGACCTTCGCGAAATCGGTGCGGTTCCCGCACTCGATCCGGTTGACGGCCTCGGCATTCGTCGCCGGCAGCACGGTGGCGGCCGCCGCGACGAGCACGGCGAGAGCGCCGATCCGGCGGCTCCCGGCTTTTCCGGATCGGTCCCCGGAAGAATGTTCCGAACGATTTGTGCGGCGAATCATGTGAACCCTCCGAAGGGGTAGCGGCTGCGACTCCAGAGGCTGACATGACGATGCACGGCCCAACAGTTCATTTCCGGCCAAGCCAATCGTCCCGATGCCCGAAGGGCCGCCCCGCACAGGCATGCGCTAGGGTCCGAACAGTCCCGCCGTTCCTGAGGATCGGAGCTTCCGCTTGACCCGCCCGACGCATTTCGGACGATTCACCGCCACCGCCACAGCGGTCGTTTTATCGGCCTTTTTCGCAGGCTGCTCCGGAGCCTCCGGAGGGGGTTCCGCGGATTCCGCCCTGACACCACCGGCGATCGGCCAGGCAAAAGCCCCGGAATCCGGCCGGGCCGGAATGACCGGACTTCCGCTTTCCGCTTATCAGGCCGGCGACGAGGCCGCCGTGAAGGAGATTCAGGTGCGCAATGCACTGGTCGTCTCCTGCATGCGCCGGGCCGGTTACGCCGGATTCAGCGGGGACAGCCTGCAACAGGCCCGGCCGCCGGACAACGCCACCGCCCTGCCGGCCGGCGCCTGGGGGTACCTCGGGGCGGAGGTCGCGGGCGTCCAGGGGTTCCACGCGCCCAGCAGGACCGTTCCCCCCGCGGGCGCAGCCGCACCGGCGGCCGGGGCCGGCGAGGCCTACGACGCCGCCCGGGTCGACTGCGACCGGCAGGCCGCCGAACGGATCGGCTCGCCGCCGGGGCCGGGAGCCGAACTCATCGGGCGGCTCTTCGCGGAGTCGATGGCCGCCACCGGGCGCGACGGCCGGGTCACGGCGGCGACCGCCGAGTGGGCCGGCTGCATGACGGCCGCGGGGTTCCAGGCCGACAACCCGGCGACCTTCCCGGACCGCTTCCACGCCTCGCCGCAGCCCACTCCCGCCGAACTGGCCGCCGCCCGGGCCGATGCCGAATGCACCACCCGCACCGACCTGGCCGCGATCTGGTTCGCCGTCCTGGCGGGCTACCAGCGCCAGCAGATCGACCGCAACGCACCGGCCCTGGACGCCCACCGCGAGGCCGTCCGGGCCCAGGACGCCAGGCTCGCCCGGCTGCTCGCCGAGGGGGACGCCGGCCCGACCCCGTGAGCGCGGAACGCGTCGGGCCCCGGGCGCCCCGGGACGGGCGCCCGGGGCCCGAGGGGGCCGGCCGGGGCAGCGGCGGTGGTAGCC